>JACQHT010000217.1 GCA_016198835.1 Planctomycetota bacterium
ATAGGAAACAACTTTTCCTGCAACCGTCTTATGATAATGCCTTTTTCTTGAGTCAGCGCTATATGGTATTAAATACTCTTTTTCAGCCAGAAATCAACCTCTTAAAAAGTTTCCACCGTAGCAGGCAGTATTTGTGACAAATCTAATGTTTTGGATGCGTCCAATATTTCTATCCCTACCAGTTTATCATCCTCTCCAATGTCTAAAACAATATTTTCTTTTACCCGTATGTTTTCCAATTGCTGTTTGCGGGGATCTATACGGATATAAAGTAAATCGTTCTTTGAGTCATAGGTAATCTTCATTGTTATTTCTCCCACATGCCGTAATAGGCATATACGGCAACGGTAATAATTACATCAGCCCCCTTCCTGTCATTGCGAGCATAGCGAAGCAATCTCAATGAGATTGCCACGGGGCTACCACCCCTCGCAATGACGTTGGCTCTGCGTTCTTTGGCTTGCTCTAAAGTATGATTTTCTATACGTATTTCCATTTAATATAGGGTGTCAATTTCATCATAGTGAACCCTTAACCCTTAGCCTTCTATCTTCTGTTTCATACCACTTTATTTCTTTTTCTACGTAAGGTTGAATGTAAGGGCTTAAACTGCCATTTGTTATAAGTTTCACTTTTCTGCCGAACAAGTCTTCAAGATAAAAGGCTAAATCCATAAAATTATCAAAACTGGGCTTTTCAAACTCAACGAGAAAATCTATGTCGCTATATTCTTTTTGCTCTCCTCTAACAAAGGAACCGAACAATCCTATTCTTTTGACACCGTACTTTTTCAATATTTCTTTTTGCTCTGTTAGCGTATCAAGTATTACTTTCTCTGTAAGTTTTTTTGTTTTCATCTTATGCTTTTTTTGAAAAAGCCTCTCCGAGTTTCTTGGATTTCAACGTTGCCGCTTCAACCGCGTCTATAAGCGCTGTCCTTAGACCGCCTTTTTCGAGGGCGTGGATGCCTTCAATTGTTGTGCCGCCGGGCGAGGTAACAAAGTCCTTTAGCTCTCCTATGTGAATGCCCGATTCCAGCACCATCTTTGCCGAACCTAATACGGTTTGCGCTGCAAGCTTCGTTGCCACATCACGAGTAAGCCCCATCTTTACACCACCGTCTGACAGGGCTTCTATGACCATATAAACAAATGCAGGACCGCTTCCGCTTAGACCTGTTACCGTATCAAGAAGTTTTTCATCGAGGAGGAAGCATTTCCCTACCGCGCTTAATATTGTTGACACGAGCTTGCCATCGGCTTCCGTTGCGTTTGTCCCAAGCGCAAAGCCTGCCGCTGTTTCGCCTACAAGGCATGGGGTGTTAGGCATAACGCGGATGACCCGACACCCGGGTTTCAAAGACGATTCGATAAAGGCAATAGGAATCCCCGCAGCTATCGAAACAATTAGATGCTTCTTTGTAATACTATCCTTGAGTTCTTTAAGTACACCTCCAACCGTGTTTGGCTTAACTGCAAGTATAATCAAATCGGCATTTTGTACAATTTCCTTATTATTCTGGGTTGTCTTAATGCCTGTTTCCTTTTCAAGAAGCAAGACCCTTTCCTTGAGTGGGTCGCCTACAATGATTTTATCTGCCGAACTCAGTTTAGCCTTGAGTATCCCCTTTACAAGGGCTTCGCCCATCTTTCCGCCCCCAATAAAACCAAATCTTTCTTTTAGCATGTATTATCCTTTTTCCTTTTGAAAAAATATTTGAAGGAATAGGGCAACCCTTACGGTTGCCCTATTCCAAGGCAGGTACAAGACCTGCCCCTACCTTTTTTACAAAAAGATAAGTGGATTTTAAATTTACGTGAAATTAAAGTCAAGAGAATTTGTCACGGAGGAACTTGCTTTTCACCCTCATACAAATTTCTTAACACTATCAAACCCTGAGAATACTTGCAAACTTGCAAATATTATGTATAATATTAATAGATGATGCAAGTAATGTTAACCTTTTTGTCGGGTAATTTCAAATATGAAGGTAAATACTTCTACAAAAGAGGGTGTAAACCTGGATAGACTGGTTGAAGAAATAAGCGTACTAACCCATGAAATAGCTAAACAGAGTCGGATTGCGCCTCTTTTAAACATAACACAGGAAGCCGTATTACGGTTACTTAAGGATAATGGCCGCCTTAGTTTAAAAGAACTTAAGGCGCTTTTGAACTTAGATACTTATCAGATTTCTCGCCTTCTGACGACACTCGAATCGTTCAGAAATGGTCCGCCTAAGGCGGATGAGGTTTCTTTAATAAGGCGTGAACCACTTGGAGGAGATAAGCGCCAATGGGTTATATCCTTATCGGAGGAGGGTCAAAAGGTACTCGAAGAGGAACTAAAGAGAAGGACGATGCGTCTTCAGACAATGCTCGAGCCTCTAACAGAGGATGAAAGGAATGCGTTAATTCTAATATTAAGAAAGATGACCCGTTCTCTTAGACAGCATACCTTTTTTGAAAGAAAGTAAAGCGTCTTGGAGGTATTGGAGATGAAAAAATTTTGCGTAGCAATTCTATTTGCAATGGTATTAACAGGCACAGGTCTGGCTCTAAGTACATCGAAAGCAAAGGCTGGAGACTTAGGATTTAGCTATTATTATACTGTAGATAGCTTTGGTTTCGGGTGGGGTGGCGGTACCTATTATGTACATAGACCAGGATACTGGAATAGTTACAACCGTGGCTATAACCATGGATACTGGAATGGATATTATGATAACTACAGGCCATTACCATATTCCTACAAGCCGTATCCTTACTGGAATAAGCCATACTATTATTACAACTTCAACTACGGTTCCAGACCTTATTACTATTATGTGCCCCGTCCCTATTATCGTCGTTGGCGATGCTGGCCATAATCTGTAATAAGGCCGTGCCAGCCTGCATTTAGCCTTTACGTTTAGTTTAGCGTGACCCCGTACGGTGGAACAGGGCTTTCCCTGTTCCACGTATGGGTTCCCATACCTTTGAAACCCAGGAGTCACTCTCCGCTAATGATTCGTGAGGTGTAGAAGATGCATCGGAAGGAGGGGAGGTTATTTGGTCCTTTGTGCCATTACCATCTTGTCCCTTATCATCATCATTATTATCTCCTTTTGATGCGGTGTGAATCTCGTCACTAATTATATGCTGATGTATGCGATTATGTGCCTTGGGCTTAATTGAAGGTTCTGTTTTTTTGGTAGATACAGCTTTAATGCTTCCGTTTCCGCTGCCTACCTCACTTGCTATCTTAGAGATAAATGTATTCAACATTTGTGATTGGGACGACAATTCCTCAGCAGCCAATGCAGTTTCCTCAGCAGTAGATGCGTTTCCTTGAAGCACCTGGTCAATTTGCTGTATCGCCTTGGATACCTGCGCCACACCCTGAGATTGCTCCTGAGATGCTGCAGAAATTTCATTAATCAAATCAACCACCTTCTTGACATTTGTTACTATATTCTGTAACGACTCGGTACATTTCTTCGCCAGTTCAGCGCCTCCATCAATTTTGCACAGGCTTTCCTGAATCAATGTTGAGGTATCCTTTGCCGCTCCAGCGCAGCGCTGTGCAAGGTTGCGTACCTCTTCTGCCACCACCACAAATCCTTTACCCTGTTCGCCAGCCCTCGCAGCCTCAACCGCAGCATTTAATGCAAGGAGATTGGTCTGGAATGCTATGCCGTCTATTGTCCTGATTATCTCGCCTATCTTCTTACTGCTCTGGTCAATCTCATTCATAGCCTTGTTCATCTCTAACATTGACTTGTTGCCTTCATCTGCGGATTTATTACATAAAATAGCCAATTGTGCCGCCTCTCCGGCATGGTCGGCATTCTGCTTGGTCATGGATGCAATTTCTTCTATTGCGTTCAATATTTGCGATTGGGACAACAACTCCTCGGCAGCTGATACAGTTTCCTCTGCAGTAGATTCGTTTCCTTGAAGCACCTGGTCAATTTGCTGTATTACCTGGGATACCTGCGCTACACCTTGAGATTGCTCCTGGGACGCTTCTGAGATTTCGTTAACCAAATCAGCCATCTTCTTGACATTTGTTACTATATTCTGGAACGACTCGGTGCATTTCTTCACCAACTCAGTGCCTGCACCTGTTTTATTCAAACTTTCCTGAATCAATATTGAGGTATCCTTTGCCGCCACAGTGCTGCGTTGTGCAAGATTACGCACCTCCCCTGCCACTACGGCGAACCCTTTACCCTGTTCGCTCGCCTTGCCAGCCTCAACTCCAGCATTTAATGCAAGGAGGTTGGTCTGGGACGCTATGCCGTCTATTGTTCTGATTATCTCTCCTATCTTCTTGCTGCTCTGGTCAATCTCACTCATAGCCTTGTTCATCTCAAACATTGAGTGGCTGCCTTCATCTGCGGATTTATTACATAAAGCCGCAAATTGTGCCGCTTCTCCGGCATGGTCGGCATTCTGCTTGGTCATGGATGCCATTTCTTCCATCGAAGATGATGTCTCCTCAACTGCTGCTGCCTGTCTCGTTGTTGACTGTGAAAGGTTTTTGCTTGAAGCAGTGATTTGCTCTGACGCAGAGGCTATATGAGAAGAACCTTCAGAAAGGTCTTTAACCAGATTTTTTAACAAGTTGGTTACACGCCCTGTAACCCTTACTACCAGGCAGCCAAGCCCGGCAACGCCTATTGTGATTATTATGCCTATTATTAGCATCCGATTCCTTAGCGAGATTGCCGCCTTTAATGCCTCAGCTTCATCTATCTCTGCAATGATTGCCCATGACATTTCCCCTACCTTTAATGGGGAGTAGGCACTGAGCACTGGAATTCCTCTGTAATCTTTAATTACCTTTGTACTTGTTTGATTGTTTAGAGACTCTTGCGTTGCAACGGTATCAACCTTTAATTTCAGGACAGTGGGTTCCTTTGAAAACCTTGAGTTTGAGCGTAGTAATTCATCTGGTCCGACAAGGTATGCTTCTCCTGTTTCTCCTAATCCAGCGCGTGTCGTCATTACGGCGTCAATAGCCTCTATGGATAATTGGAATATGAGAATCCCTATCTTTTTCCCTGTTTCGTCGAGGACTGGACAAGCCATAAAACGCGCCGGGTCGCCGTTGGATGGTTCGTAAAACTGGAAATCCACATCCTTGACGGTCTTATCCTGCGCAGCGTTGACTGCCCTGGCTAATTCGCCAATGTTTGTATCCTTGTATTTTCCGTTATAAAGATTTGTTCCAAAATCGTCCTCTTTGAAGACTGTATAAACGATGTCGCCAGTGTCCGAATCTACTAAGAATATATCATAAAAATTGTCGCATTCCTCTAAATAGTACTTGAAGTGTGGGTGATATGTGGTGTGAAGCATGGTATAGGGACTGCCGTCCTGGGCATCTATTAACTCAAGCTTTTTGCCCGAAGGGTATGGGTTATCAAACACATAGAACTTTCTTGCCTTTTCCGCCCCTATTTCCTTAAAGGATGTCTTAAATGCTTCTAAGG
>JACQHT010000214.1 GCA_016198835.1 Planctomycetota bacterium
CGCTTCTCTAATACAGCTACAAGCATGGAGACCCTGTTATAGTCAACCCCATTTACCTTGCGTTCTGCTACGCCGAAGCTTGTCCTTGTAACGAGCGCCTGTAGCTCAACGAGAAAAGCCCTGCTGCCCTCTATACAAGAGATTACCCCGGTACCGGTAGGGGCACGTTGCAACGTGCCCCTACTACCTGAAAGGAATATTTCAGAAGGATTGCTCACAGGTTTTAGCCCCTCATTACACATTTCAAAGATGCCAATCTCATTTGTTGGACCAAAACGGTTCTTAACTGCCCGGAGGATTCTAAAGAACTGGAAATTGTCTCCCTCGAAATATAACACCGTATCAGCCATGTGTTCCAGTACCATTGGTCCAGCGATTACCCCTTGCTTTGTAACGTGTCCTATAAGGAATACTGTAGTGCCTGTATTTTTTGCTACTTGAACCAGTTGATTTGCGCAATCGCGCACCTGGGACACTGTTCCAGGTACTGATTCAAGCACAGGATTGTACATCGTCTGGATAGAATCAATTACGGCTATTGTGGGCTTTGTATTTTTAATATATTCGAGGGTGGCGTCAATATTCGTTTCGGCGACTACAAAGATATTTTCTGATTTGACGGCTAATCTCTCTGCATGAAGCTTTATCTGTGTTAGCGATTCTTCGCCTGTGATATACAAAGAAGTATAACCTTGAAGACCTAACTGGTTGCAGATTTGTAAAAGAAGGGTTGACTTGCCAATACCCGGTGGTCCGCCAATTAAGACAACCGACCCTGCAATAACCCCTCCACCGAGGATTCTATCAAACTCTTCTACAGAAGTTTTTATATTAGGTACAGCAGCCGTTTGTATTTTCGAGATAGGTTGGGGTGTTTCGAGTCTCGTGTTTCGAGTTTCGTGTTTGGAGGGCGTAAATGTTTCTTCAACCATCGAGTCCCACTGCCCACAATTACCACATCGCCCTACCCATCTCGAGCTCTTCCAATCGCACTGTTGGCAAACATAAATAGTGTTTACTTTTGTCATTTTAATGGAGAGATACATTAAAAAAGTAAGGGCAGACCAATAGGTCTGCCCCTACAACATCTATTTCAAAAAAGCAAATTAAGCGCTTTAAGCGCCTTCTGCATGGGATAACGCGGGTTCCGGTTCCTGAGAGACCTCTTCAAAAGCAATCTTCCCCTCCTTCATTATAGCGCGTAACGAGCCACCAACAGGATATTTTCCCTGAAGGATTTCCTCGGAGAGCTGGTCTTCAAGGTGTTTTTCGATAGCTCTACGAAGCGGTCTTGCCCCAAAGTGTTGGTCATAGCCTTTTTCGATGAGGAAATCTATTACCTCCTCGGTAAGCGTAAGATTGATATTATGGGTTTCGAGCCTTGCTTTGACCCCTTCAAGTTCTATACGGATGATTTTCTTCAAATCTGCTTTGGTTAGCGGCTTGAAAACGATTATCCCATCAACTCTATTAAGGAACTCAGGCCTGAAGTGCCTCTCTACTACTTTTGTCAACTGTTCCTTCATAGACTCGTAGGATTGTTCAGTCGTTGCCTTTTTGAAGCCAAGCATTGCCTGATTCTTAATTACCTCTGCGCCAACGTTGGATGTCATGAACAAAATCACGTTGCGGAAATCTACATGACGGCCAAAGCTGTCAGTCAGGCGGCCATCTTCCATGATTTGCAATAACAGGTTAAAGACATCAGGATGTGCCTTTTCAATCTCATCGAGCAATACTACCGCATAAGGCCTGCGGCGTATTTTTTCCGTTAACTGACCGCCCTCTTCGTATCCGACGTAACCCGGCGGCGCTCCGATGAGTCTTGAGACATTATGTTTTTCCATGTACTCTGACATATCTATTTGAATAAGCGCCTCTTCTTCTCCAAACATTAATTTAGCAAGACACCGTGCTAAATGGGTTTTGCCAACGCCTGAAGGGCCAATAAATATAAACGTGGCTACAGGACGGTTGGGGTGCTTTAGACCTGAACGGGAACGTCTTAAAGCCCTTGCAATAGCCTGAATTGCCTCATCCTGGCTGACAACCATTTTGTGAAGGTCTTCTTCAATATGGAGCAATTTCTTGGCTTCTACGGACTCAAGGCGTGTTAGCGGAATGCCAGTCATTTTTGAAACAACCTCCGCAACTACATCTTCATTTACAACGCTATCTACCTTTTGCGTGTTCTCACGCCATTCCTTTTCTGTTGATTCTTTTTTCTTCTTTAGCTTATCTGCTTTGTCTCTGAGCCTCGCAGCACGTTCAAAATCTTGTATTGCTACAGATTCGTCCTTATCCTTTTCTAATCTTGTAATCTCATCCTCGATGTGCTTCAAGTCTGGCGGGTGAGTCATTGTCTTCAGTCTTACCCGTGCACAGGCTTCGTCAATGACGTCAATTGCCTTATCAGGCAGATACCTTCCAGTAATGTAACGCACAGATAGTTCAGTAGCCGCTTCCAGTGCTTCATCGGTGATTCGAACCTTGTGATGTGCTTCGTAACGGTCCCTCAAGCCTTTCAATATTTCAACCGTTTGTGCCTTGGCAGGCGGGTCTACGACTATTGTCTGGAACCTTCTTTCAAGTGCACCGTCTTTTTCAATATACTTTCTATATTCATCGAGTGTCGTAGCGCCAATACACTGTATTTCACCGCGTGAAAGGGCTGGTTTTAAGACGTTTGAGGCGTCTATTGCACCTTCAGCGCCGCCAGCGCCAACAAGTGTATGAAGCTCATCAATGAAAAGAATAACATTTTTGGCGCGTCTAACCTCCGACATCACAGCCTTAATTCTTTCTTCAAATTGTCCTCTATATTTTGTCCCCGCCACCATCATTGCTAAATCGAGCGCAACTATTCTTCTGTCGCGCAGCAATTCTGGAACAGTTCCCATGACGACGGCTTGCGCCAGTCCCTCAACGATTGCGGTCTTTCCAACGCCTGCCTCGCCAAGCAGGACCGGATTATTCTTTGTGCGACGGCTCAATACCTGAATAACCCGTTCTATAATCCCTTCTCTGCCTATTACCGGGTCAAGTGTTTGTTCTCGGGCTTGCTGCGTAAGGTCTCTGCCGAAGGAATCGAGCGCAGGGGTTTTTGATTTTCCTTTCTTCTCTTCCTTTTCAGGAACTCCTTGTGCTCCTTCAGCGCCAAGTACGCTAATTACTTCTTCCCTTACATCCTCTAACTTTACGCCCAAATTAAGCAGGACTTGTGCAGCTACCCCTTCCTGTTCCCTTAAAAGACCAAGCAATAAGTGTTCAGTGCCTATATAATTGTGGCCAAGATTGCGTGCTTCATCCATTGCATATTCGAGAACCTTTTTAACCCGTGGAGTAAAAGGCAATTGCCCAACTGAAACAAGGTCTGGTCCTGTCTGGACGATTTTTTCAATTTCTATGCGAATCTTTTTTAACTCAATATCAAGATTCTGCAAAACGTTTGCAGCAACACCGCTGCCTTCTTTGACCAGACCAAGGAGTATATGTTCCGTCCCGATGTATTCGTGGTTAAATCTCCGAGCTTCCTCCCTTGCAAGAGTCATTACTTTACGTGCCCTATCCGTGAATCTATCAAACATTTGCACACCGCACCTTTCGTTTCTATTTTATCCCAGTCGTTTCCTGATAATGGAAGCACGGATTATATTTCGCTGTACAGGGTCCAATTCCTTGCCTTCCAATTTTTGTAGGTGACCAGGGAGAGTGAGGATGAAAAGTTCGTTAAGCGTTTTCATCTCAATATCATTAATAAGACCTAAATTAACTCCCATACGAACCTGTGAGAGTAGATGCATGATTTCTTCCGAAGAAATCATGCGAGCAACTTTTAGCATACCGTAGGAACGCCATATCCTATCCTCCAATTGGTCTCTGTTTTCGGATAGCAGCGCCTTACGTGCCATGCGTTCGTAACTCGTAATCCGTGGTATAACACCTTCGATTATTTCTAATATTTCCGTTTCTGATTTACCTAAGGTAAATTGATTAGATATTTGATATAAGTCGCCAGAAACCTGGGTGCCTTCTCCATAAAGTCCTCTAACGACTAATCCAAGTTTCGCAACGGCATTAAAAACCTTTTCTATATGGCGTGTCATTCCAAGAGCAGGGAGATGAAGCATTACAGACGCTCTCATTCCAGTACCTACATTCGTAGGACAGGCGGTGAGGTAGCCGAAACGGGGTGAATAAGCATAATTCAATTTTTTTTCAAGTGCACTATCAATCTCATCAATTATTCGCCATGTATCTTTCAACTCAAATCCAGAACGAATAGCCTGTATTCGTAGATGGTCTTCTTCGTTTACCATCAAGCTGATGGTTTCCGATTTTCCAATGGCAACACCTCTATTGCCATCTCCCCCTGCATGTTCTCTGCTGATAAGATGTCTTTCAACCAGGAAAAGCCTATCAATAGCCGAGAGCTCTGAAAGATTTATATAAAGGAGATCGCTTGAGATATTGGCTTCTTTAATTTTTCTGTGGATGACTGCTTCTATTTCTTCTTTCTGCGAAGGGGTTGCTCTTGAAAGGAAAGGATATGGAACAATATTTCTCGCCAAACGGATTCTCGTGCTTATTACTATATCCGATTCCCTACCTGTTCCACGTAGCCATTCACCTGTCTTGTCTGTTGCGATATCATTAAGTTCCATCTGCATTTCCTGAAAGTTCATAAATGCGGTCGCGTATTTCAGCAGCCTTTTCGTATTCTTCCTTCTTTACAGCCTTGTCAAGTTCCTTACGCAGTTGCATTATTTCATTCTTTTTAACAACATCTTTTCCAGCATGGGGCGGCACCTTTCCTACATGTTGCGAGTTGCCGTGCATTCTTTCTAACAATGGCACTATGCCTTTTTGAAATATTGTATAATCCATCGGACAACCGAGATAGCCATGTGACCTGAATTCCAGATAAGAGATCCCGCATACAGGACAAATGTTCTTCGACATTTCGCCTATTTCCGGGGCAACTTGATTTATGAGGCTTGTAAGTATATCTGTAGGGGATGGCATTTTTGTAAAATGGCTGGTAACGTTATGGGCGCACTCTTCACAAAGATGACGCTCCCGTTTTTCATTGCCAGTTAGTTCTGTTAAATGTACTGTGGCGTGTCTTTTTTTACAAGATTCGCATTTCATGTGTTAATACTCCGACTTTTGCTAAAAAGTAACAATAGAAGGAGGAGAAAATGCAAGTCCGTGGGAACTCGCTTTTTTCTATCGTTTGTGTTTTATTTCTTTTCCCATTTTAGTATATCTATTACCTTTCCTAAAGATGTGGAACCTGCTTGAATTTCTTCTCGTATTCTATTTTCTTTTTCTAACCAGTCCATTGCATGGTTAGTCATTTCTTCTACATTTTGTTCAGGAACAACCATCAGTCCGTCATCATCACCTACAATCCAATCGCCAGGGTTAATTCTGATGCCTGAAATTACTATTGGTACATTTATTTCTCCGAAACCTTTTGGCTCGCCCGCATTTGGCATAATAAGTTTTGCAAAGGCAGGGAAATTTAACATCCTGATTTCGGCTACATCACGAATTGCTCCATTTATTACTACGCCGGCGAGCCTTTTTTGTATAGCGCTATGTGTTGCAAGTTCGCCCCACACGGCAGGACCCATGCCTCCGGCATCAATAATTATAACGTCTCCTTCACCCGCAACATCTATCGCTTCAACTGGCTTTGCCCAATCTCCTGGATATGTCCGAACGGTTACAGCCCTTCCGATTAGCTTTGTATCCTGACAGATGGGTTGAAGACCCGTAATGCCAGATGCCCTGTGGCTTCCATCGGAGATATTCGCAGTTGAGACTTTTTCAAGTATCATTTTTACATTTTCTCTGGAAGCCCTCTTAAATAGTTCGGTAGGGATTTTTTTCTTATTTATGATTGCCTCTTTTATATTTTCGGTTGCTTTTCTGGCATCTTTAGCTTTAGTAATTGACCCACCGACTATAATAATTTGGGCACCTGCACCAACGGCATCCGCAACTGTCTCAGAGTTTATGCCTCCTGCAACGGCTACAGGTATATTTACCTTTGAACATATTTCCCTGAGTTTATCAAAAGGTTCTACGCCTTTCATCTGGTCATCAATGGCTGTATGTATACC
>JACQHT010000215.1 GCA_016198835.1 Planctomycetota bacterium
AGGTGAAGGATTTCGTAGGCACCGTTTCAAGACAAGTTATTGATTTATGTAAGAAATATAATAAGGAAGCCCAGATATGGATTCAGGGATTCCGTGTCCCGAGTGGCAAAGAAAATGAGGTCTCTGAGGCTATTCAGACCGCTTATGATGCAGGCATACGAAATATAGCCACCTGGTCATTTGAGGCTGGGGCTTGCATGAGTTACATAAAATCCGAAAGACCGTCCATTGTGTGGGAAAAGGTTGTAGAGAAATATAAAATTTTAAAAACACGAAGTTAAGAGGTTAGGAAGTTGAGAACTTAAGAAACCTATCTTAACTTCCCATCTTCCTAAGTTCCTAACTTCCTTTAAATGATATGAACGATGTTATTCAAAAAATCGCTCAACAAGTATTAGAAAACAAACCCATTACACGCAAGTATGCCGAATACCTGATGTTCCTTCCCTCCCAAAAGATGGCGGGCAAGGAAGGCGAGGTTATCTTTGACCTCCTTTACTGGGCAAACAAGATTCGCCTGAAATTTATAGGCAGGGAGATAACATGCTGCGGTATTATCAGCGCAAAGCAGGGCAGTTGTACGGAAGACTGCAAATTTTGCTCTCAATCCTCACATTATAACACGAACGTACCGGAGTTTCCATTTGTTGGGAACGACATCATAACTGCTTCTGCTATGTCTGCAAGCTCAATAGGGGCAGGATGCCTGGGTGTCGTTACAAGCGGGTACGGTATTAATAATGGTCAAGACCTCGAAAAGGTATGCAAAGCCATTACTTTACTGCAGACACATGGCGCAACCCCTCATGCATCACTCGGCTGTCTTACGCAGAACGCAGCAAACAGGCTTGCAAGAAGCGGTTTGAAGCGAATCAATCACAACCTTGAAACATCAAGCAGGTATTTTCCACAGATATGCACCACACATTCTTACAACGACAGGGTTGCAACTATAAAGGCTGCTAAAGCGGCTGGTATGGAAGTTTGCAGCGGAGGCATATTTGGTATTGGTGAAGAGGTAAAGGATAGGGTGGACCTTGCATTTGAGCTGAAGGAACTGGATGTGGATTCAATCCCGCTCAATTTTCTTAATCCAATTAGCGGAACGCCCCTCGGCGATGCAAAACTACTTGCGCCTATGGAAATTCTCAAGATAATAGCCGTGTACCGCTTCATTTTCCCTGACAAGGAAATAAAGGTGGCAGGCGGCAGGGAGAAGAACCTCAGGGATCTACAGAGCTGGATGTTCTATGCCGGGGCAAACAGCATTATTATCGGCAATTATCTTACCACGCAGGGCAGACCACCTGAAGAAGATTTGCAAATGATTAAGGATTTGGGGCTACAGATTAAAAGGTAGAGGCAGAGGTAGAGATAAAAATCCTTTACTTTTGCCTTTACCTCTACCTTATCGCCTATTGGGAGAGGATTAAAGTAGAATGGATTATGACGTTGTTATTGTGGGGGCTGGTCCTTCTGGCGCCGCAGCGGCAAGAACCCTCGTTAATGGCGGACTCAACGTGCTCATAATAGAAAGGAAAAAACTGCCGAGGGCTAAGATGTGTTCAGGTCTAATAAATGATAAATCACTAAAGTTAACAAGAGAGCTTTTCGGAGAAATTCCCGAATCAGCTTATGCCCGACCAGAACTTTTAAAGGCGGTAAGACTCTGGCACACAAAGGAGGATTTTACGGACTGGCCGCTTAATGAAAACAGCGAAGGCGCTCCAAATATCTGGCGCTCAAAATATGACGAGTGGTTAGTGAAATCGTCCGGAGCGGTAATCAAGGATTGTTGTACTTTACTGAGTTTGGAACAGCACAACAATCCCCTCTCACCCACTCGTTCCCACGCTCAGCGTGGGAACGAGAAAGGGGGGATGGGGGGGATTTCTCTTCACTGCAAAAACGAGCAAGGTAAAACCGTAAAATTTAAAGGCACCTACCTTATCGGTGCTGACGGCAGCAAGTCCACCGTGAGGGCTGCCATTGACCCTGAATTTGAAAAAGGTCTCGGATGGTTGGTTGCCATCCAGCAATATTGTGAAGGCACTTCAACACTTGATGCCCATTATTTTAATGGCTTCCTCGACCCCAAGTTCAGCGAGGTCTATGCGTGGTTTAACATGAAGGATGACCTGCTAATCTTTGGCACCGCTGTAAAAAGGGGAAGCAAGTTCGAGCCGTATTTTTTAGAATTTAAAAGGTTTCTCGAAGACAATTTCGAGCTGAGGGCTAAGAAGGTCGTTATGCAGGAAAGCTGTATAGGGAATAATATGGCTTCGAGTGGTAATTTTCATTTAGGTAAGGGCAACGTGCTCTTAGTGGGCGAGGGTGCAGGCTTCTTAAACATGTTTGGCGAAGGCATATCCTCAGCCCTTGCCACAGGCAAGCTTGCTGGCGAGGCAATCCTCGAAGGCATTAAAACCAAAAAAGACGCCTTATCAATTTATACCGCCAGCTCAAGGAATGAAAAGGTAGAAACCTTCGGCTCCTGGAAATTAGCCGCAAGGATTGCAGGCAGGAGGGTGATGGAATGATAGAATACCAGCCAATGGGAAATGGGGAAGTTAAGAAGTTAAGAAGTTAGGAAGTTAGGAACTTGGGAAGTTAAGAGGGTAAACCGCCTATCCTCCCAACTTCTCAACTTCCTGTTTTCCTTTTTACCTATTGGCTATTCCCTGACTCTGTTTCTGTAAGGGCATGGAGATGTAAAAGCTCGTCCCCTCCCCCAACTTGCTTTCCACGTCAATTGTGCCCCGATGCTCTTTTACTATACCGTGAACAATGGATAAGCCGAGTCCGGTACCTTTCTCTTTTGTGGTAAAGAAGGGGTCAAAGATTTGATTGATATTTTCAGGAGAGATGCCCTTTCCTGTATCTGAGACCTTTATCGTTACTGTATCGGCTTCCTCAAAATCTCTGGCAGGAACCTTATGAGGCCAGCGCAAGGGGTCTCTTTTGGAAAGGG
>JACQHT010000221.1 GCA_016198835.1 Planctomycetota bacterium
ACACAGGCTCAAATAATCTGGTATGGCATGAAAAATAGAGCGGAAGTAACAGCAGAAGTAATTTCCCAGACCATTAATAATACAAAATTCAGGTTGTGTTGCCCAAGGGGGGAGGTGATTATAAATTCGCATCTTATAGGCAACCATAACGTATACAACGCCCTCGCAGCATCAGCTAATGCACTAGCTCTTGGCTTCGACCTCGAAACGATAAAGAAAGGCATCGAAGCTGTCCCCTCAGTCCGCGGCAGGTTAGAAACCGTTGAGTGTGGTCAAAGTTTCCGAGTTTTCATAGATTTTGCCCACACACCTGATGCACTTCAAACCGTCCTTACTACATTAAGACCGTTAACGAAGGGACGTATTATACTTGTATTCGGCTGCGGGGGGGACAGGGACAGAGAAAAACGTCCGAAGATGGGACGCATTGCAGAAAAATATTCTGACTTATTCTGGATAACCAGCGACAATCCACGTTCAGAAGACCCTGTAAGTATCATTAATGAAATCGAGGCAGGAATAACCTCTGGAAGTTATTACCACGTACAGCCAGACCGTAGGCTTGCAATAGAGGAAGCGCTTTCCGAGGCTAAAAAGAGCGACACAGTTCTTATCGCAGGGAAAGGGCATGAAAGGTGCCAGATTTTTAATAGCACGGTGATCCCTTTTGATGATAGGGATGTTGTTAAAAAGATACTTGTAGGGGCACGACAAGCCGTGCCACTGTAAATTTTTCAAAAAAGGAGAATGGGAGAAAAGAATGGTCATAAGGTGCTCTGTATGCAAAAAGATTAAGAAATTTGGCAAGTGGATTGAGGTACCTAAACCTCTTGAAGAAGAAATGAAAGAAGTTCCTGTCCTTTTAGTTCTTTGTGAAGACTGTAGAAAGGAGACATCTACCGTCATAAATCCGCCGGACACCGCAAAATACAGGGCAGTTTGTTTTTAATTGGGCTATAGGCGACAGGTCATAGGTTAACTCCTATTACCCATAGCCAATCACCTACAATAAAGGAGACAGCACGTTGGGACCGATTAGCGCAATTGAAATAGCACAAGCCGTAAGAGGGCAGATTAAGCACGGTAAGGGAGAAAGCCGTTTTGTCAGAATTTCCAGGGACAGCAGGCATATCTTACCTGGCGATTTATTTGTTGCACTGAAAGGTGAACGTTTTAACGGTCACGATTTCGTCTTAGATGCGCTCGCCGGAGGGGCTGCGGGGGTAATGGTAGAGACGCAAGATTTTGCGTCTCTACCAGGCTTTCTTAATGTATCAAATACAGATGTGGTGGTGATATTTGTAAACGACACACTTAAAGCGTTGGGAGACCTTGCAGCATACTATCGCCAGAAATTACCCACCCATATTATTGCTGTTACAGGCAGTAACGGCAAGACGACCACAAAAGATATAATTCATCACCTTTTAAGCCAGTGTGCAATGGCAACCAAATCTCCAGAAAGTTTTAATAATTGCATCGGCGTACCGTTAACGATTTTTGAACTCAACAGTCAGACAGATTTTGGGATAATTGAGATGGGTACAAATGCGCCCGGGGAGATTAGAAGATTATCAGAAATTGTCCGACCACACACTGCTGTCTTTACGAACATCTCTGAAACACATCTGGAGGGTCTTGGAAGCGTAGAAGGCGTTGCAAAAGAAAAGGGGGAAATGCTTAATTACATTGATAAAGATGGAACAATAGTAATTAATGCCGACAACGTCTGGTGTAACAAGATTGCTAAGAGTTTTTCGGGGCGAATCATTAGATTCGGGATTAACAACCAGGCACAAATTAAGGGTTCAAACGTTAGCCGCACTGATTTAGGATTAGCTTTTACCGTTAATGACGACTTCAGAGTAAATGTGCCATTTTATGAAATCCACAATGTTTATAACTGCCTTGCAGCTTTAGCCGTTTGCTACTCGCTGGGCTTTGATATTGAGAAATTAAGCAAGACTCTCTTACGCTTCCGCCTCCCCGCAATGAGGATGGACAGGCAAAATATAGGTGATATAGCAGTCATTAATGATGCATACAATGCTAATCCGCAGTCCATGCTTGCCGCATTAAACGAATATAGTGAAATGAAGGTACACGGAAGAAAAATCTTTATATGTGGCGATATGTTAGAACTCGGAAATCATGCAGAACGCCTTCATAAGGAGATTGGGATTAAGGTTGCTCACGCAGGTATTGACCTTTTGCTAACTGTAGGTAAACTCTCAAGATACGTTGCAGAATCTGCAACCGCACACGGAATGGCGAAAGAAAATACAATGTGCTATGACAGTTTAGGTGAGCTTCTTGCATCTATAGTCTATTGTTTGAAAGACGGCGATACAATACTTATAAAAGGGTCCAGGCGAATAGGGCTGGAAGGTATCATTGAACGAATCGAGTCCTATTTTGCCAATAGGGACAAATTTACTTCTTTGAAAAGAAGTAAGTCCGCTATAATTTCCGGATAAAGCATCTTCCTGGAAAATTATAAGGTTTTTGGCTTACCTTTCTTGAAAAAGGTAAGAGAGGATTATTGGTGTTTTACCATTGGTTTTTTCAGTTCCAGAATGCCTCGATAGATTCCATAGGATTTAAAGCCGACGTTATACTCAGATGCACCCTTGCTACTCTAACGGCATTCCTTACAACTATCCTCGTAGGAGCCTTTGTTATCAAAAAACTTAAGAAGTTTCATGTGGCTGAAGATACCTCTAAAACAGATTCTGAAGAACTTAAAAGGCTGCACGAAGGCAAGAAGAACACCCCAACAATGGGTGGTATTATAATCATGATTGGCATCGTTGGTTCGACATTCTTATGGTGCAATCTGCGAAATGGCTACGTGCTGTTGTCCCTGTTTGCCATTCTGTGTTTCGGTATCATCGGCTTTTTTGACGATTACATAAAACTTACACAAAAACATGCAGCGGGACTAACCTGGCGGACAAAACTAATGTCCCAATTTGCGCTGAGCTTTGTCCTTGCACTAATATTGTACTTCTGCTTCGGAGGTATCGAGGGGTTTACAAGCCTTGCTATCCCATTCTTTACTCAACTCAAAGTGAATCTCGGGCCTCTTTATCTCGTAGCAATTACAATTTTCATAGCAGCATCCTCAAATGCAGTCAACCTTACTGATGGGTTGGATGGTCTGGCGATTGGTTGCACCATCATAACGGCAACTACGCTTGCATGTGTAACCTATATTGTTGGGCATGCAAGTGTAGGGGCGTATTGCAATACGCCCCTACATATTCTCCATATTCCTGAATGCACTGAACTAAGTATATTCTGTTCCGCACTGATAGGCGCCGGTCTTGGATTCCTGTGGTACAACTGCTTTCCAGCTCAAGTATTTATGGGGAACACCGGTTCACTATCAATTGGCGGCGTTCTTGGGTTCATTGCTGCTGTATCAAAACAAGAACTTTTGCTACTTCTTATAGGGTCTATATTCTTTATAGAGCTTTTTTCTGTCCTGATACAGTTCACGTATTTTAAATTGTCAGGCGGGAAGAGGGTCTTCAGATGCGCTCCAATACATCATCATTTTCAGTTTATGGGTTGGTCTGAAACCAAGATTACTAACCGATTTTTTATTCTTGCAGCAGTCATAGCAGCCTTTGGTTTTGCAGGGTTTACGTCTGGGTAGGTCTAAACTGACAAAAGAATTGGAAATTGGAAAATGTAAAATGCAAATTTAAAATTTTCACTTTTCATTTTCCAATTTTTTGCTGATATCTCAAAATTATACTATTTCTATGCGCTATTTTAATCCATTCAGCCTGATTGTATGTCTCATCGCCGCGTTCCTGGGAATCGGTATTGTTATGGTTTACAGTAGTGACGCAGGTAGGATTATAGCGACTGACAACAACTACGCAACATTGCTGAGGCACGTCCTCTGGGTATTGTTCGGCACAATCGCAATGGTTGTCTTAATGTATATTGACTATCATATTATCCAGAAATACTCATGGCATATCATGGGACTTAGCTTCCTTTGTTTAGCTCTGGTTTTGATTCCGGGTGTGGGTAGCATGGTAAATGGCGCCCGTAGATGGATAAGAATTGGCACAATTGGATTTCAGCCATCCGAATTTGCAAAAATTGCAGCAATCATCTTTATCTCTAACTACATAGTGAAAAATCAGCAAGCTATGAAGGAATTTATAAAGGGATTTGTCATACCCATGGGGGTTGTAGGAATCCTTTCCATTTTT
Source organism: Planctomycetota bacterium (assembly GCA_016198835.1). GTDB lineage: Bacteria > Planctomycetota > Brocadiia > Brocadiales > Subterrananammoxibiaceae > Subterrananammoxibius > Subterrananammoxibius californiae. Next base: position 4,233 of record JACQHT010000221.1, read on the forward strand.
ATACTTATTGAACCAGACTTTGGCACAGCCACATTTTTATCCCTCTTAGCCGTTACAATGCTCATTGTAGGCGGGGCAAGAATTGTTTATATAGTCTTCTGTGTTCTAACATTTGTTCCAATTGTATATGAGTTAATCTGGGAGGTTCCTTACCGAAAGGAAAGATTTGTTGGCTTCCTTGACCCATGGGTAGACCCTCTCGGAAAGGGGTATCATATTATTCAATCCTGGATTGCCCTCGGTTCTGGCGGCATCTCTGGCGTTGGCCTTGGTAAGAGTTACCAGAAACTATTCTTTCTGCCAGAAAGCAGTAACGATTTTATCTTCTCTATAATAGGAGAGGAGTTAGGATTAATCGGCACAATAGCCATTATTGCCTTGTTTTCACTATTTATCTGGCAGGGAATAAGGGTTTGCTACCATGCGCCAGATTTGTTTGGGTCTTTGTTAGCCTTTGGTGTTACTTATTTAATAGGTTTGCAGGCTGTAATAAATATAGGCGTTGTCGTTGGCTGTTTGCCCACAAAGGGAATTCCCTTGCCTTTTATAAGCGCAGGAGGTTCGTCTTTATTCTTTACCCTGCTTGGTATCGGAATATTGCTAAACGTAGCACGACAAACAAGACAGCCAGACTCCGAAGTACCACGTTCGGAGTATGGAATTCCTTATCCCGTACTCAGGTAAGGGTCAAACAACTATGAATCTAATGTTTGCAGGAAGTGGCACTGGCGGGCACCTATTGGTAGGTTTGGGTGTTGCAGAGGAAGTAAAAATGCAATTCCCCGATTCAAAGATACTCTTCTTCGTAACTGGAAAAGACATTGAAATACGATGCGTCTCAAAAAGGGGATTCGAGGTTCTTCCACTTAACGCAAGCCCATGGAAAAAATCCGTTTTACATATCCCTGAATTTGTTTTTAGACATTTTAAGGGCATCTTCCGTTCCTTGAAGACCATTAAACAATTTAAACCCGATGTAGTCGTAGGTTTGGGTGGATATAGCTCCGTCCCGCCGTTAGTAGCCGCACTCCTGCTTGGTGTTCCCTATGTTCTGCTGGAACAAAACGTGATTCCTGGAAAGGCAAACAGGCTGATGGCAAGATGGGCTAAAGGGGTTTACTCCCACTTTCCCGAATGCGGAGTGCGGATTTCGGATTTAGGAATTCCTCATTTGCAGGTTACTGGCACACCCATTCGCAAGGGCATCTTGGATATGGATAGAGAAAAGGCTGCAAAAACACTCAAGTCCACCAAAATAATCGGCGGACTCGCCAATCTTTTTGGCGAGCTATCCCCATTTAAAAAAACGCTCTTAGTTATGGGAGGAAGCCAGGGCGCCAAATCAATTAACGATGTAATTATACAATGTCTTCCAGAGCTGGAAAAACTTTCACAGACGCTACAAATTATACATTGTGCCGGGGAAGCTGATTATGAAAGAGTGAGGTCTTCTTATAGCAAGAAAGTGATAAACGCACTTGTTTGCGGGTTCTTAGACAATATTGGCGCCGCATACAGTCTTGCGGATTTGGTTATATGTCGTGCTGGTGCAACTACAATCGCTGAGGTTACAGCCGTTGGGATTCCTGCAGTATTTGTCCCGTATCCTTATGCCACTGATAACCATCAGTATTGGAACGCTAAGGCAATAGCAGAGAAAGGAGGTGGTATTATTATTGAAGAAGCAGCGCTAACGCCTCAAAGGCTTCTAAAGGTGATGAGTGAGGTCTTACAGGATGATAAAAGGCGTCTAAAGATGAAAAACGTTAGTAAATCTCTTGGAAAACCTGATGCTACTACTGTAATAGTCAATTTAATATGCCATATAATTGAACGTAATACAAGTATTGGTAGACAACGGACTTTATGTCCGTTGAAATCAACGATGTAAAACATCGTTGTCTACCTTCTTTCACAAAGGTGAGATAAGGAGGCTATAAAAAGTGCGCTTGGCAACTTTAGATGACCTGTCTGCGTGTGGACACGCACAAGCAGATAAGAATTTATCACCAACGAAACGACTCTCAATTACAATTCCATCCTTTCATGTTAAAAATGTATATCTGATAGGCATTGGCGGTACAGGCATGAGTGGGTTAGCCAGGTTATTACTGACAAAAGGATATAAGGTTTCTGGTTCTGACACACAGCCCTCTCCGACTACCTTTGCACTTGAAAAACTCGGCGCAAGAATCACCAACAAACAAGATGGCAATGGGGTAAACCCCGAAACGGAACTGGTTATCATTTCTGCTGCAATTACCGAGGATAACCCAGACCTGATGGCTGCCCGCAGTTTCAGCCTGAAAGTGATTAAATACTCACAATTCCTGGGTTCTTTAATGAAAGAAAAAAAGGGCATTGCTATAAGCGGCACCCACGGGAAAACAACCACTACCAGTATGGTTTCTACAGTTCTTAAATATGCTGGTATGGACCCATCATTTGTAATTGGCGGTGTTGTTCCAGAGATTGGGGGGAGTTCGCATTATGGCAAAGGGAATTTTTTTGTCGCAGAGGCATGTGAGTACGATAAGTCTTTTCTTTATCTTTCTCCTCATATCGGAGTAATTACTAATATAGAAGAGGATCATCTTGATTATTACAAAAACATCGAAGGCGTAGTAAATGCCTTTGCCGAGTTTGCCACCTCAATTCCAGAGGATGGTTTGTTAGTAGTAAACAATCAGGACGATAATATAAAGAAGGCTATAAAGGGGGCTCACTGTAATATAGAAACCTACTCAATGGATGACCCTTTTGCAAACTGGACTGCCACCCGACTGAGGTGGGATAACACATTCGAGGTTTTTCACAATGGCAGCCCGTTTGGTGAATTCGGACTCAGGATTCCCGGTGTTCATAATGTCATGAATGCACTTGCAACCATCGCTACGTGCACGTTTGCCGGCGTGGAAAGGCAATCTATCATGGAAGGGTTGGCAACCTTTAATGGAGCACAACGAAGATTCCAGATTATTGACAGCGTAAACGGAATTACCATTGTAGATGACTATGGCCATCATCCAACGGAAATTCGCGCCACCCTCAGGGCTGCAAGAGAGAGGTTTCCAGAAGGTAGGATATGGTGCGTATTCCAGCCACATCAATATAGCAGGACAAAGTTACTGCTAAAAGATTTTGCCCGCTCCTTTGGTGATGCCGATAAGGTCGTTCTGACGGACATCTTCTCTGCACGGGATAGCGAGGAAGATAAAGCAGCAATAAACTCGTGCATTCTAACAAACGAAGCCCGCTTGCAGGGCGCTGATGCCCTGTATATTCCTCATATTGATGATGTGCCAGACCTCTTGTGCAGCGGTCTTATGCCTGATGATGTTGTTATTACCATGGGTGCTGGCGATGTCTGGAAGGTGTCTCGTAGCTTAATATCAAAATTACACGAGCATAAATCAAAAGAGTCAGGGGACAGGAGTCAAGAGTCAAGAGTTTGGACTCATAACCCAAGACTCATGACACAGGACTTAAATGGAATATTACAACCTGCCTTATAATGAATTAATTAAACGTAATGAACCACTGAGTCGCTATACTACGTTTGGGATAGGTGGGACGGCTGAAATATTTGCAGAGCCTCGAAACAGCGCGGAGCTTAAGGAGTTTATAGAGTTCGGCAGGGATAGCAGGCTGCCAATAAACGTTATAGGTAAAGGAAGCAATGTCCTTGTAAATGATAGCGGCGTTAGAGGTATAGTCATCTATCTTGCAAGAAACGGTTTTAAACGTGTAAAAAGAGAAAATTCTTCAATAATTGCAGGGGCTGGGGTTAGCCTTCCATTGCTTGTCAACAAGAGTGTGGGGTGGGGATTGGGTGGTTTAGAGGTGTTAACGGGGATTCCCGGAACAGTCGGAGGCGCTGTTGCCTCAAACGCTGGAGGCAAGTACGGCACAATAAGTGAATGCATAATGTCTGTAACAACCATAGACATTGATGGTAGAACTCACCAGTACAACAGAGAGGATATTGACTTCGGATATAGAAAAAATTGCTTTCTTAACCAAATAATCATCGAGGCAATGTTAAAACTAAAGGAGTGTAACAGAGTAGCGTTGCTGAAGCGCTCCAGGGAAATTCTTCAAGAGAAGAATCTGCGTCAACCGCTTTCGGCAAAGAGCGCAGGGTGTGTTTTTAAAAATCCCGAGGGCTATTGCGCCGGTGCATTGATTGAACAGGCTGGATTAAAGGGGCAAAGGGTTGGCGGGGCAATAGTATCAGAAAAACATGCAAATTTTATTATTAATACAGGCAATGCCACCGCAGCCAACGTGCTTGAACTTGTTGACGCGATAAAGGGCGATGTTTTGCGGAAATTCAACATCTTATTAGAATTAGAAATTCAGGTATGGTAATCGTCGCTCGTGACCCGTCGCCCGTGACTCGAGCGACGAAGAAAGGAGGCTACCAATGTATAAGTCAACGAATGCGGCAGTTCTAATGGATGAAATATCCTCGGAAAGCGAGGTATCCATCCATTCAGGCGCTACCATAAGCGAGGCGCCCATAGGAGCAGAACACAATATTATCTTCACCTGTATTTTTAAAAACCCACCTGGCTATTACGCCGGTGCATTGATTGAACAGGCTGGATTAAAGGGGCAAAGGGTTGGCGGGGCAATGGTATCAGAAGAATATGCAAATTTCATTATAGATACAGGGAATGCCACTGTAACCGATGTGCTTGAACTTGTTGACATGGTAAGATGCGCCGTTCTGCGGAAATTCAATATCTTATTAGAATTAGAAATTCAGGTATGGTAAGAACCCTTCCACTCGGGGGCGGAAAGGAGTCTGCAAATGTATAAGACAAGAAATATAGCGGTCCTAATGGGTGGGGTATCCTCGGAACGAGAGGTATCCCTTCGTTCCGGCACTGCTGTAAGCGAGGCGCTGAAACAAGCAGGACACAATGTTATCTGTATCGAGGTAAATGATGAAAAGGTTGAGGAGCTTGACAGACATGAGATAGATGTCGCTTTCATTGCGCTTCATGGCTATTTTGGAGAAGACGGGGGCATACAGAGCCTTCTTGAATCCAAAGGTATCCCTTACACGGGCTCAGGTGTCGAGGCAAGCAGAATTGCAATGGACAAGATAGAAACCAAAAGAAGATTCCTCGCCAGAGGTCTATCTACCCCTGATTACGTGTCAATAACCCAATATTATAACATGTCAGAAGTGCAAAGATTTGTTGATATGCTGGGTTTTCCCGTAATCGTGAAACCCGCAAGAAACGGCTCCAGTATTGGTGTCTCAATGGTAAAAAATCTTGCAGGATTAAAGAAGGGAATAGAAAAAGCCCTGAAGTTCGGTTCAAAGGCGCTTATTGAAAAACACATCCACGGAAAGGAATTAACGGTAGGGATTCTTGGTAATAATCCTCTTCCTATCATCGAAATAAAACCTGCTGTGGAATTTTTTGACTACACAGCAAAATACAATGACAGCAGAACGGAATACAATATGGAAGTATCTCTACCTTCCTCTGTCTATAACGAGGTACAACAAGTAGCCCTTAAAGCACATGAAACCATCGGTTGCAAAGGTTTTTCCAGAGTAGATATGATTCTCGAAGAGCAAAATCATGGTCCTAATGGCCTTGGTCTTGCCAGTCACATTTATCTCTTAGAAATCAATACAATACCAGGATTCACGGAAAAGAGCCTGTTGCCAAAGGCTGCCAGGGCTGCAAATATTGGATTTGTGGGTTTGTGCGAGACGATAGTCGAGTTTGCACTCCAGGACGTTGAAGCAGGCATAGAAGAATTGGTGTAATAATGAGCAATGAGCAACGAGCAATGAGTAATGAGTCACGAGGAGCGATGTTATCTAAAGCAGGGTGGAGGCGTTCCATATATTTTAAACCGCTTCTTGTGATACTCGGCATAGCGGCTCTTGGGTTATCTATTCGATTTGGATGGCACTATTTAATTAACCTCGACACGTTTAAGGTAAAGCCAGGCACGTTTTCGTTTGAACTTCCTTCATGGGCAAAGGTGGAACTGCTCGATGAAATCAAAAAAGCCCCGATATTGACGAAAAGCCACAGCATATTTGAAAAGGATTTAACCAAAAAGATTGCAGAAGCGTACTCAGCAAAACCCTGGGTAGAAAAAGTTCATTACGTTAAAAAGGAATTTCCCAATAAGATTAAGATAAAGTTTAGCCTGAGGAAGCCTTTTGTCCGTCTCAGGCGGATTGAAAAAGGCACATCTTTTTATTTGCTGGATGGTGAGTGCGTAAGATTGTCAGAAAAATATTACTACTGGCCGGACGATGACCCTGAAGCGCTCTTTATACAAAGTAATAAACTATCAAAGGCGCCTGCTTACGGGGAAAAATGGGAGGATGCGGGCATACAGGGAGGAGTAAATTTAGTTAGGTTCTTGAGAAAGAATAAAGTTCATAAATTGTTGAATATTTCAATTATAGATGTTTCTAATGTCAATACGAGCAATGACAGCGCAAAAAGCGATATTGTTTTAATAACAAAGAAGGGTGCGCAAATAAAATGGGGACGCTCACCCGCCCCAGGCGGGTTCAAGATGCATGGAGAACTTTCTGACGCAGAAAAGCTTCAGAACCTTTTGAGCGTTGCAAGGGTAGAGGGCAGGAATCTAAGGCGCATGGAATATGTAGATGTCCGTTGGGATATACCACAAGGTAAATTGCATTAAGAATAAGCAAAAGGATTGGGTGGCATGGACAAACTTGTTTGTCCGTGCGCAATGAGTTGAGGAACGGTTAAATTTAAAAGCCCGCCCTGATGCCATGCTAAGCTTGGTAGAGCTTAGCAACACTTATATCAGGTTAGGGACAGTGTGATAAACAAATGGCGTGAAAAGCAAGTCCGAAGAACTTACTTTTTACTTTCGCGGGGCGGGCTGTATACAGTAGGACAGGCTGAAGGCTGAAGAAAGGATAGGCTAAAGGAAAAATCTTTTTCTTCAGCCTTTAGCCTTCCGTTTTTTGCTTAAGTTTTTCAAGGTTGTTGCGGGCTTTTTCGAGGTTAGGATTGATTTGAAGGGCTTTTTTGAATGTTGAGATGGCATTTTCGTCTTCGCCGTTCATGTAATAAATATAGCCAAGATTGTTGTAAGCCTCCGCTTCATCAACTGCAAGCTTAAATTCGTCTAAAGCCATGTCGTAGAGTCCCTGTTTTCCATAGATATAGCCCAGATTATTATGGGCTTTTTTGTTTTCAGGATTAATCTCAATTGCCTTCCCGTAAGAGGCAATCGCCTCATCAAATTTATCCTGCAGGAAGTAAGAGAACCCCATGTTGTTGTAAGCTTCTTCACTTTTAGGATTGGACTTAATTGCTTTTTCATATTCAGCAACCGCTAAAGGATATTTCCCCTGTAAGTCATAAGTAATCCCTGAGGCAACGTAAAAATCCTCAGTTTTTAGCCCGAAGCTCAGCCCATCCTTGAATGTTTTTATTGCCTCCTCATAATTCCCGTTCTCGCGATAAGAGCGTCCAAGACCGAGGTACGCCTCTACGTCATCTTCATTATCTATTATTGCCTGCTTAAATTCCTCAATGGCAATGCCATATCTGCCTGAGGCATAACATTGATTTCCAATGAACTTATGGGTGGTGGCAGGTTTTTCTCCCGCCCCAACCGCTGCACTTGAAGGAGAGGGTATGGGCGGGACTATCTGTGCCTTTTCAGGTGCGGTGGTACAGCTACAAAGTAAAATAGGCAATAGGCAATAGGGAATAGCCAATAGCCAATATTTCCTCTTCCCTCTTCCTTCTTTCCTATTCCTCATTCAGCATTCCCCATTGAGGCAATTGCCAATGACCGAATCCAAAATCCAAATTAAAGAAATTTAATAATTGGTAATTGATTGTGATTTGGTGATTGGAATGTACTGCTCCCCATCACCAAGCCCCTTCTCTAAAATCATTACAAAAGAAATCGTTGTTAACGCCAGCAGCAGGATAACCATTCCTGCTAATTGCCCTTTTGGCGCACCGGCATAAATGTAATACACGTACCAGAAATCTGGAACGCTAATGGTAATCTGTTCATTAATGGCTTTTGTGTCATTAGTATCGGAACGAATCTCTGGTGGTGTATAATATCTTATCTTCTTTGCTATTTCAACGACAAATTTGAATTGTTCTTTGATGGGC
>JACQHT010000226.1 GCA_016198835.1 Planctomycetota bacterium
ATCTTGGAAAAGATTAAGAAATATTGGTAGGGGAGAAAGTAGTATTCTCCGTAGAGGCTTAAATTTCCTTGCTTACATTCTTCGATGAGTTTTTCACTGGGGATTCTTTCGCTTAACGGTGGCCCAAACGGTGTTTCCTGATATATATAATCAACCATTACAAGCTTTCCATCGGGCTTTAACGATTCATGAAGCAGTTGAAGGTACTTGTCCCTCTTTTCAATATGATGCCATGTGTTGCATATAAACACAAGGTCAACAGACGTGGACGCAAGAAGGGGATTATCTGGCTCGGATTTGACAATTTTGATATTTTTAATACCTGCCACTTCAGCCCGCTCCTTTAAATAATCCAGCAGCTTCTCGTCAATATCTATTGCATATACTACACCATTTTTACCAACTGCTTCTGCAAAAAGAATGGAAAAATAACCCGAACCAGCCCCTATATCTGCCACCGTACCCGCCTTAGGCGGGTTGAGCGCTTTAAGCACCTCCAAAGGCTTTTGCCAATCCTTCCGTGCAGGGTCTTCCAGCATGGCGATATAAGCTGCCGTATCTTTAATTTCATGATGTTTGTGTTCAGCAGCAGCTTCGAGAGAAAGAATAAAAGCCTGAAGGGATATAACAAGGAGGATAAAAAGATATTTTCTCTTTAGCATTTGGATAAAATCCCTGTTTACTGTTTACTACCAATAGCATAGAGTTTTCCGTCGTATGAGGTTACGTAGATTGTGCCGTCAGTGCCTATTGCGGGGGATGATTCGATTGGTCCACCTGTTTCAAAACTCCATTTAAGTGTTCCGTTAGGGTTTATAGCATAAAATTTATGGTTTCTTGACCCCACATATATAGTTCCATTGCCATCTATAACAGGGGAAGAAATAATCGTGGAGCCTGTTGGGTAATTCCATTTCTCTTTGCCATCGGGGCTTATTGCATAAATTGTGCCATCACCGTTACCGAAGAAGATACTGCCATCATGCCCAATACCGGCTGAAGAATCAATATCGGACGGTGCATCATACGTCCATTTAAGGCTTCCATCCGATTTTAAGGCATAGAGGTTTTTGTCCTCTGAACCTATATAAATTGTTCCGTCTTCTCCGATGGCAGGAGAGGTATTAATGATATAGTGCGTTTGAAATCCCCATCTTGGGCTGCCATCCGGGTTAATTGCATATATACTTGCATCCTCTGAGCCGAAGTATATGACGCCATTATTGCCAATAGCGGGGGAGGATATGATACGGTCTCTTGTTCGGAAGGTCCATTTAGGGCTGCCATCATAACCTATCGCATGGAGCTTACTATCCCATGAGCATACATATATGTTTCCGCCCGCCTTGGGCGGGCCGAGTACAGGCGAGGATGCTATGCCCCCGTCACTTTGATATGTCCATTTGATTGTACTGTCGGGGTTTATTGCGTAGAGTTTGCCGTCCCACGAGCCCACATATATAGTTCCATCAGGACCCAGTGCAGGTGAAGAGTCTATCTCATCCCCTGTTTCCAGACTCCATTTGACATTACCATTTGGGGTTACGGCGTAGAGATTCTTATCCTTTGAACCTACATAAATGGTTCCATCAGCCCCGATACTTGGAGAGGATGATATTGGACCACCAGTTTGGCAGGCCCATTTAAGGTTATTTGTAGGTGAACCTGAAAGTGGGGTTAACCCGCTACGTCTTGAATTGTACCGATACATTGGCCATGGTGAACTTGTGGTCTGGGCATAGATGTTTTCTAACAGTACAGTAGACAGTAGACAGCAAGCAGTAAGAAAAAAGGTCAAAATGTAGAAAGACCGAGTAAGGGCATTTTGCTTCGAGTTTCTACCTATTATTTCCGTTAGTAGATGGAGATTCTTCAGATGGTTCCTCCTTCTCAAATTCTACTCCCACAGAGGAAAAGAATTTTTTCTTAACAGCTTCAGAGGTTACTTTCAGCAGTGCCTTTTTGTCGCTTGCATCACTAAGGATGCCGAGGTCAATAGTACCGCCAGCCATGGTGGCGTGTCCACCAGCGCTTTTGCCAAAAGTCTTTTGCAGTATTATGCCCAAGTTTACCCTCGGGTCTCTACTTCTTGCCGAAAGTTGAATTCTATCCTCACTTATGCCAAAAACGAGTACCGTATCCACACCCTCAAGCTGTAACAGCAAGTCTGCAGCCTGAGGCAAAGCATCCCTATCATTTATAAACTCCACGAAGGATACAAGGTACGAGCCCTTTATTTCCCTGTTGCGGATTGCTCTACCGATGATGTCAATAGTTTCAGGGCTTCTGGGAGGCGTCTCTATCTGATGCAGGAGGTTTACATCAACAGCGGGGGATAAAAAGGCAACGGCTTCCCAATCGGGGGTGGTAGTATTACGTGTAAACCCATTAGTATCCGACTTTATGCCATAAATAAGTGCAGTTGCAAGTGGAGGGTCAAGGGGTATCCCTAACTGCTGGATATAACCGGTCAATATAGTGGAGTTTGCCCCTATCTTCGTTCTAATATCAACAAAGTGTCCTTTCACCAAATCAAGGTCTGTCTGGTGATGGTCAAAGATTATATCGGGCACAACATCCACTGGCAGGATATTGTTTTTTGAAGGTATAGAAGCTTCTACTAATGCAGTCTTGCCAGCAGAACGCACCATGTCCATTGCTTCGGCAGGTGTACGTAATTGGAAGAGTTCTGTATTAAGCAGGTTAACAAGGGCTTTGTTTTGCTGATGGCCAATATTACCACCGTAGTATATCTTCGCTTTTATATCATACTGTTCAACTATACGTTTTAATGCCATACCAGAGGCTATTGCATCCGGGTCTGGATTATCCTGCAAAAAGATTGCAATCCCTTTATCGCCTGCTTCTTTGATTGTCTCTATAAGGGCGGAAGATGACTGCCGTATCTCTATGTTTTCTAATTCCGTAACTACTTCCTTTGCTAACACATTTTCGACCTTTATTGCGACATCAGCCCCATTCTTAAGCAAGTCTGTAGCTTCCTTTGCATCTGCTGCGCTAACAATAACAAATTTCTCATGAGACTTATCCCTTATACTCCTTAGCGCCTTGAGGTTATCATTGACATTTTCGGAAAGTATTGCAATCGCCTGGGACTTTTCTAACAGGGAATTCTCATCCCAGATGAGGCGACC
>JACQHT010000003.1 GCA_016198835.1 Planctomycetota bacterium
AATTTTTTAGTCGGGTAATTTTCTCAGGCGTGCCACTGCCAATTACATATCCACCCTTTTCGCCGCCTTCGGGACCGAGGTCTATTATGTAATCGGCGCACTTTATGACGTCAAGGTTATGCTCTATTACGACAACCGAATGTCCTTCAGCAATCAATTGCTGGAAGCAAGCAAGCAATTTGTTTATATCATCGAAGTGTAACCCCGTGGTGGGTTCATCAAAAATGAAAAGTATCTCTTCCATGCCTCCAGTTGCCATATAAGCTGCAAGTTTCAGACGCTGTGCCTCGCCACCCGAAAGCGTTGTTGCAGGCTGACCGAGACGTAGATAACCAAGCCCTGTGGCTTGCAGATATTTCAGCCCATTTATAATGCGTGGAGCATCCGCAAAGAAGTTAATTGCTTCATCAATGCTCATTTCAAGCACCTCATGGATATTTTTGTGCTTGTACCTTATTTCGAGGGTCTCCTTCTGAAATCGTTTCCCATGACATTCCTCGCATATTACATACACGTCTGCAAGGAACTGCATGTCCACCTTCCTGTAGCCGTCGCCGTCACAGTGGTTACACCGCCCACCGGGTACATTGAACGAAAAGTAACCGGGACCAAAATTCCTTATCCTCGCATCCCTTGTTGACGCAAAAAGCTTTCTTATCTCGTCATAAACCTTGATATAGGTGATAGGATTTGAACGTGGCGTGCGACCGATGGGCGACTGGTCAACCATAATTACATCGCTAATATAATTAGCGCCTATTATCCCCTCATGTTTACCCATAACTCCCGAAAATCCACCTCCACCAAAACGATAGGCGGACTCGCCTCCGCCTGAGGTGGATTGGGCGAACTTTCGTCTTTTAAGTGCAGCGTATAATGTATCCTGGACGAGGGTACTTTTCCCCGAACCAGAAACCCCTGTTACACAAACAAACATATTTAAAGGGAAGGCAACCTCAATATGCTTCAGATTATTTTGCGATGCGCCCTTCAGGGTAATGGCCTTATTTGTAGGCTTTCTTCTTACCGGTGGCAGCTCAATAGTTCTTCTGCCTTTTAGATACATTCCCGTAAGAGAACTGTCTTCGGCAGGCATATCTCGAAGCGTGCCCTGATAGACAATCGTGCCACCATTTTCGCCTGCGCCCGGACCCATATCAATAATTTCATCTGCCGACTTCATCATTTCCCTGTCATGTTCCACCACAAGAACGGTGTTGCCAATATCCCTGAGCCTTTCAAGCGTCTGAATGAGCCGTTTTGTATCTCGTGGATGCAAGCCTATACTTGGCTCATCGAGTATATAGAGCACGTTGACAAGCGATGAGCCGAGGGATGTCGTCAGGTTCACCCTCTGCGCCTCCCCACCAGAAAGTGTGCGTGTAAGGCGGTCAAGGGTAATGTATCCCAGGCCGATTTTGACCATGTAGTCCAGCCTCTTTCTTATCTCATTTAACAACAGGCTGGAGAGCTCCTCTTTATATTTCGTCAACGTTAATCCGCCTGAGGCGGAAAAGAAATTTGAGGCATCTTCCACCGTCATTGCGCATATATCGGCAATGTTGACCCCGTTAATCTTTACATTGCGTGCGTGGTTATTGAGCCTCGTCCCGTTGCACATCTGGCAAACAGCATAACCCCGATATTTACTCAGAAATACACGGACGTGCATCTTATATTTCTTTTGCTCCAGCCAATCAAAGAATTCCCTTATGCCGCAGAAGTCTTTTGTGCCCTCCATGATAAGCTGAATTTGCTCCTTGCTGAGCTGTTTAAAAGGAACATCGAGCGGAATATTATATTTTTGCGCCGCCTCTTGCAATTCATTCAGTAATGATTCATAAGCATGTGTATTCCAGGGAGCGATTGCACCCTGATTAATGGTCTTCTCTTTATCAGGCACAACAAGGTCCATGTCTATCTCAATTATGTTGCCAAAGCCTTCACACTTAGGACATGCGCCTATTGGGTTATTGAAGGAAAAAAGTAGAGGCGTAGATTCTGGATACTCTATGTTGCAATAATCACAACGGAAGTGCTTGCTGAACCGCATTTCCTCAATTATAGAGACCTCCCCTTTATCCCCTCCTTGCGAAGGAGGGGACTGAGGGGTGGTTACCTTATTCCGCATTTGAACTATGCACAACTGTCCATTTCCCAGCCTGTATGCCATTTCAACGGCATCTGCAAGTCTTTCCTTAATGTCAGCCTTCACGACCAGTCTATCCACTACACCTGCAACGGATTTAAAGTGACGTATATCAGGCGGTGTACCAGTAGTTAAATCAATTATTGCTCCATCTGCCATCAACCTGACAAGCCCACGTTCCTTGAGGGCTGAAATCTGCATCTTACTTGATAGTTTCTGGCTAACGTTAACTGGGAATGTAACAAGAAATTTCGTTCCTTCGGGTAACGATAAGACTTGTTCCATAACCCTTGAGACCGTGTCGCTCTCTATCAAGCGACCGCATTTTTCACAGTAGGTTTCGCCAATGCGCGCGAAGAGGAGGCGCAGGTAGTCATTAATTTCGGTGGCTGTTCCGACGGTTGAGCGGCGATTCTTTACAGGGTTTCTCTGCTGGATTGCTATGGCTGGCGGAATGCCCTCGATATGGTCAACGTCGGGCTTGTCCATCCTTTCGAGGAACTGCCTTGCATACGCAGAAAAGGTCTCTACGTATCGCCTCTGACCCTCTGCATAAAGTGTATCGAATGCAAGACTCGACTTCCCCGACCCGCTAACGCCTGTTATCACAACAAGCTCTCGCAGGGGAATTTCAACGTCAATATTTTTAAGGTTATGTACCCTTATACCACGTGCAATAATTGATTTCATGGTTCATAGCTGATAGCTCTTAGCTCATAGCCCTATGAGCCATGAACTATGAGCTATTAAACTAATTCAATATCCTCTGCCTTCATGGTTCTTTCGCAGTAGTGGCATCTTAGCTTGAGGGGGGTCTTGCTAATGGTGTGGAATTTGGTCTGGATCTTTTCGTGGTTACTCACGCAGTTCGGGTTAAAACATTTTACAATGCTTTCTATTATGTCTGGAATGGCGACATTAAATTTTCTAACCACCTCGTAGTCCTTGATAATATTTAACGTTGCATCGGGCGCAATAAGCGCTATCTTATTTACCTCGGACTGGGTAAGGATTCTTCCACCTATCTTGATGATACCCTTCTTCCCGAGATGCTTGCTCGAAAGGTTCATACCAACAAGAACCATCTGAGTCTCATTCTGAACGCTCAGGATATTTGCCACCTTAAAGGTACTTTTACTGTCAATATGGTCAATAACAGTACCATCGCTTATTGCCGAAACCTCTTTTTTAAATTGTTTTGGAGAAACCACTTGCTCTTTCATCTCTTTCATGCCACAACCCTCAGAATCTTTGGAGGTTAGGAAGTTAAGGGTTTTTTCCATAACTTCTTAGCCTCCTATCCTCCTATCCTCTCAACTTCTTAGCTTCATCCTTTTGTTGCTTCAATTTTAAATAACACAGGTGCATTAAAATCAAAAGAAAACCCCCTGATTCGTTTTTTCGCCAATTTTACGTATTCTTCGCTTGTATCATATCCTACATAATGGCGGTTTGTTTTTATTGCCGCTATCGCCGCCTGTCCGCTCCCTGTAAAGGGGTCAAGAACAACTTCACCCTCAAAGGTATAAAGCTGAATCAGTCTGTAAGGTAATTCAACAGGGAAAGGGGCAGGATGCCCGACTTTTGTTGCTGGCTCGGCAGCAAATGTCCAGACGCTTTTAGTAAACTCAAGAAATTCTTCTTTAGAAATTGTACTCTTTCTTCTAAGATTACCTCTTGTAAACATACCTTTTGAGAAAACCAAAATATATTCGTGAATATCCCTGAGCGTAGGATTTGTGGCGGAAAGCCAGCTACCCCATGCGGTAGAGGGACTTCCACTTGAGGCTTTATTCCAGATTATTTCACCCCTCATTAGAAATCCCAAATCAAGCATATCCTCAACGATGTAGGTATGCAGTGGGATATACGGTTTTCTTCCAAGATTAGCAATATTGATGCACACCCTTCCACCAGGAACAAGCACTCTTTTAACCTCGCCCCATACCCTTTTTAAAAAGGCACGGTATTCACTCAGCGTCAGGTTTCCATCGTATTCTTTGCCCACGTTATACGGCGGTGACGTTACCATTAGATGCACACTGTTATCTGGCAGTTCTTCCATCTTTTCACTTGACTTGCAAAGAATTTTATCCAGGCACTCGGAGGAAATCGGGTTTTCTATATATTCGACCTTTTCCTCTTTACGCAGCCCTTCATACAATCTGCTTGTGTAAAAGGGGGTGGAGTCGTGACCAATTCTCCCCGGAGAACCAAAAGAGCTTGTTTTAGTTCCCTTTCTTTTTTGAAGTTTCATTTTGGATAGAATATCCTTTTTAAAACTGGATTCAAATTTGATGCCTCTACTTTTCGCTCTTTAATTTTTTCAAACGGGAAATATTGTTCCCATCTGCAACAATTCAAGGCGCGTGCCCATAATGAAACAGTTCTCTCGTTTCTATGGACTGTTATTCCACAAGTGAATGGTCCTGGCTTCTTATGATGGGGACGGTAGCAGACGGGGCATATCCAATCTTTCCCTTTTTTGACAATCTGTCCCAGAAAAAGTTCCTTACTTATTTCGTTAATTTGCGCATCTTCTACCCGACCTGTAAGAAGAGCAATGTTTTTTCTTGCTTCTCTTTCTTTTTCCCTCTTCTCTTGAACCATTTTCATTAGTCTTCCCTCCAAAAGTCAACCCATCTTTTATAGGAATTGAATTCTACCTTTTTTCTTTGCCAGTTTATTACTATACCCTTGGACTCACTATCTTTAACTAAACTTGCTAATGCTTCTTTAGTAAATTCAGCACCCCTTGGATTTGTCCCTGCTTTCGGAAGCTTAATATAATTTTGTTTGCCTATTTTATCAAAAGTTCTTTTCTGAACATCCAACGGAATGTAATAGAACCCTCCAAAGTCATCCCAATTGATTTGGACAAGCAGAATATCACAAAAAGGATAATAGTTTTCGCGAAATTCTTTTGCTTTTTGAGCATCAACAGTCCATATCAGTTTGACACCTCCGAAACCTTTACCCGTAATTGTCTTAATAGATACAGGTTCTCCAAATAATTTTGCATCTACTTCTGGCTCAGTAATAGGAATTTCAGTCTCCACGTTTGCCTCACCAAATTTGTAAATGAGTAAAGCGACTATTATCCTTTCACGAACTGAGCCAACCTCCATTCCGGTTTTACCTGCCCTTGAACTTTCTAACTCAGCAAGATGGAAGAGATAAGGCAAACGTCTCTTTATCTTTTCCACAAGATTTTCATCTTCAAAAATTTCTGCTAAGCGACTGGACATTATTTTATTCCACAGCCCCCAAAACCATTGTTAGAAGCGCTTCCCTTACCGGGATGCCGTTGTGCGCCTGCTGGAAATAAACTGCATATTCGGTAGTATCGAGGCTTTCGTCCATTTCATCAACCCTCGGCAGCGGGTGGAGAATCTTTAAGTCCTTTTTAACCTTAAGCCCCTCGATTACAACCCTGCTCAGGCGATAGGCGCCCCTTACCTTTTCGTATTCCACAGGGTCAACAAAACGCTCCTTTTGTATCCTCGTGCAGTAAATAACATCGAGCCTTTCGCTTACCCCGCTCAAACTCTCCTGCTCATAACATTGAATACCCTTTTGTTTCAGTTCGTCCATAAAGTAACGGGGCATCCGCAGGGACGAAGGGGAAATAAAGTACATTTCGGGAGCAAAATGGGATAGTGCGTTTGATAAGGAATGTACGGTTCTTCCGTATTTTAAATCGCCTAAAAAGCCAATTGATAAGCCCTCTAACGTCCCCTTTGTTTTCTGGATAGTATAGAGGTCTAGAAATGTCTGGGTGGGGTGCTGGTTTGCGCCATCGCCGGCATTAAGAACGGGAACGTTCACACGGTCAGCCGTAAGTCGGGCGGACCCTTCAAGGAAGTGTCTGATGACGATAACGTCACAGTAACCCTCAACAATCCTTACCGAGTCGCTTAAAGATTCACCTTTAACGACGGAAGTGCTTCCCGGTTCAGCAAAACTAATTACACTGCCACCGAGTCTTTTCATCGCAGCTTCAAAGCTTAGCCTCGTCCGTGTAGATGGTTCAAAAAACAGCGTTGCAAGCACTTTACCTTTAAGTAGAGACGCAAAATTTTGCGTCTCTACCTCCATCTTACGAGCAGTGTCGAGTACCTGCCGTATCTCTTCCTTTGCAAAGTCCCCGATGGAGATTATATCCCTGTTTTTCCAGATACCCATTGTATGATTAAGTCATGAGTCTTTAACACTCAACTCCTGACTCTTGACTCATGACTCAATTGTGATATTAACAAACAATTTTTTGTAATACAAGAGAAAAAATACAATACGTTTGACTGTGATTATACAATTTGTATATAATATTAGCATCATGAAGTACTGTATAATCATTCCAGATGGTATGGCGGATTATCCGCAGGAAAGGCTGGGGGGTAGAACGCCCCTTGAGGCTGCAAAGACCCCGGGAATGGATTTTATTGCCGAGAACGGCCAGATTGGCGTCGTTCAGACTATTCCTGATGGGTTTACGCCTGGCAGTGATATTGCTAACCTGAGCCTGTTAGGTTACGACCCTAACAAATACTTTACAGGCCGTGCGCCGCTTGAGGCGGTTAACATAGGTGTAAAGTTAGGCAAGGATGATTGGGCATTTCGATGTAATTTCGTGACGGTTAACGATGATATAATGGCGGACTTTAGCGCCGGGCATATCTCCACAAAAGAGGCAGATACGCTAATTTCATTGCTTAATGAGAAGCTAAGTCCTGTCTGCCGTGCCGGCACAGGCAGGAATGAATCAATCAAATTCTATACAGGAACAAGTTACAGGCATCTTATGGTATATCATGGTAGCTTGAAGATGGATATGAAGTGCATGCCGCCGCATGACATCGTGGGACAATCCATAAAAGAAAACCTCCCGAGAGGAAATGGTAGTGAGATGCTAATCGAGTTGATGGCACGGTCTCAGGCAATTCTCGATGGGCATGAAATAAATAAAGTGAGGATTGATTTGAAGGAGAACCCTGCCAATATGATTTGGCTCTGGGGGCAAGGGCAAAAGCCGTCTATGCCAGGTTTTAGACAGAGGTATGGCATTTCGGGAGCTGTTATAACGGCTGTTGACCTTGTTAAAGGGATTGCCAGGCTGATTGGCTGGGACGTAATTAACGTCCCCGGCGCAACAGGCTACCTTGATACTGACTATGCAGCCAAGGGCAAATACGCCATTGAAGCCCTTAAAAACCACGACCTGGTCGTCGTGCACGTGGAGGCTACCGATGAGGCAAGCCACGAGGGCAACCTGCAGGAAAAGATATTTGCTATCCAGAATATTGATGAAAAGATTATTTCCCCAATCCTTGAAGCTGGGAAGGATTTAAAAAACCTCCGCATAATGGTTTTACCGGACCACTACACCCCGATTGAAAAAAAGACCCACAGCCGAGAGCCTGTGCCTTTTGCTATCGGTGGCGATGGCGTGGAGGAAGGCCTCGGCCTTCCTTTTACCGAGGCAAATGCCCAGCGTTCCAAACTTTTTATAGAGCACGGACACGAACTCATGGAGTATTTCCTGAGAAAGTGTGCAAGATGATTCAGGACACCATAAAAACAAAGGAAATTACCTTCGTTGTTAAGAAGGATTATCAAAGAAGGGTTGATAAGTATTTAGCTGCACGGTTTACGAACTTTTCGCGTTCTGCCATACAGAAATGGATTAAAGAAGGGGCTGTGAAGGTATCGGGTGCCCGCTTTGCTGGTGGCCCGGTTAAGAGCAGTTATGAGATACGACGGGATGATGTCGTTACGCTTGAAATACCCATAATCGAAGCTGAAAAGATAGAGCCTGAAAATATCCCGCTTGACATTATCTATGAAGACGATTATTTGATTGTGATTAACAAGCCTCCTGATATGGTGGTGCATCCTGCAGGAGGACATCCATCTGGAACGCTTGTTAATGCACTTGCGTATCACTGTCAGAACCTCTCCTGGATAAACGGGCCCGTGAGACCCGGCATTGTACACAGGCTCGATAGGGATACCAGCGGGGTAATGATAGCAATCAAAAGCAATTTGGTGCACAGCAAGATTGCACGACAGTTCGAAGATAGGAAGATAGAAAAGGAGTATATTGCCGTAGTCGAAGGAGAAATTGAGCTTGATTCTGACCTAATAAAGCGTCCCATAGGAAGGCATGTAAGAGACAGAAAGCTAATGGCAATAAGACATGACATCGGTAAATCGGCAACAACCGTATACGAGGTTATGGAACGTTTTCGGGGCTATACCCTTGTCAAGCTCATGCCTGAAACAGGAAGGACGCACCAGATTCGCGTCCACATGCGGTCAATTGGGCACCCGATAGTTGCCGATTTCACATACGGTGGCAAGGATGCGTGCTACGAGTCAGAGCTTCGTGGTAAAGAGGTTAAAGAGGATGAGGAACCCATTATAGAAAGGCAGGCACTTCATGCCTACAGGCTCAAGTTCTTTCACCCAATCCTTAATAAGACAATGGATTTCAAAGCAGAGTTACCTCCCGATGTTTCCAACCTTATCAAAAAACTGAGGGAAATAAGACCGCTACCAGATTAATTAATTGACTTTCCCTCATATTACAATATAATGGAAAACAGCTTCACTTCTTTTTGAAAAGGCAATAGGGGACAGGGGATAGGGGATAGAAATATTGGCGATTCCCTGTTGGCTATTCCCTAATTAATGGGAGGAAACTAAAATGTGGACACCGGGATGGATGGAAATGGCTGTTATAGGAGTTATTGCTTTGCTCCTCTTTGGCAAGAGATTACCCGAAGTTATGAGGTCTCTTGGCAAGGGTATCGTAGAGTTTAAGAAAGGGGTAAAGGGCATTGAGGATGATGTAACAAAATCTGTCAGTGAAGAACCCAAAAAGGTTGAACCTAAATCTGGTGAAAAAGAAATTAAATAAAAACACTGGTAGACAACGAACTTTATGTTCGTTGAGACAAAGTCAGCAATAGCGGCATCAACGAGGTAAAACCTCATTGTCTACCGCTTAGGAAGGATAAAATTTGATATGGCAAAAGACCCCAAAAGAGACAAGTTGAAATGGAAAAACAAACGCTCAAACCACGGCATAAAACCATGCAAAGGCAGAAGGGCTGGCAAAAGAAACATGCGGTAATAAATTGGCTAAAAGGTAAAGAAGCTAAGAGGGGAAGAAGCTAAGAAGTTAGGAAGTTAAGAAATTAGGCGGTTAAAGGAAGACAACTATCTTAACTTCTTAACCTCTAAACTTCCTATCTTCCTTTTTTACCTCTTTGCCCGTTTGCCTGCTTTATTCCCCCTTTACGCAATCCCACCCTGACCATGTCTGCCAGATAACATACTTATTACCATCGGGAACCCAATAGATAGTGCCCGTTCTTTTACGTGTACATTTCAAGTCACCCACTATGCGGGTGTGTACCTGTGTAATGTCTCTTTCTTCAAAAATCTCAACATGATGCCATTGATATATTGCTTTTTCTTCCTCTTTCGGCTCTATAAGGTCAACATCTGTTCTGAGGACTTCATTTTTATCTATCTTATCCTTCTCCACGGGCACCTCGTAAGAATAATGGTCTTCTACCTTAATGATATCCGTTTCTCCAGATACCTTCCCTCTTTTGGCTGGCTCTGTAAGCTTAAATATGTCTATATGTTGTGCCAAAATCGGCTTTATTACTATTAAAGATGGTGTTGATATTAAGCAGACAAGTAATCCCAAAACAACAATGCCATACCTTTTAAACCCCTTCCTCATAAACCAACCTCCTCAAATTAATATTTAATATAATACCCCCAATTCCCCCTATTTGCCAAGTGTCAAAGCATACCATAAATTAAAAAAAAAACAAGAACTTTTCCGTAGAATATGGCCATCACACCGCATATAATATCTATGTCATTTAAAACCACCCCACCTTTCCCTGCCCCTCGAGAGGGAGGAAAAGGAAAGGGGGGCTTTCTTCCTTATGAAAACAAATCACAAGGTCATTTTATTGCTTATTTTCATTGCTTGTGGTAATACCTCAGGCTCATTACTCTATGCGGATAATCGAATCCCGTTAGAAGCTAAGCTTCTAACGGGGCGAATATTAAGCCATAACATTGAAATAGAATTAAATATTTCCGGGCACGCTTTGAAGGCAAGGGATGTCCTAACGGTTGAGAATGAAGAACGTGAGACATTCCAATGTTTTTTAAACAAGGGCCTTAAAGTTGAATCGGCGAGGGTTGCTGGCAAGAGTGCAAGGGTTTTCCGCCAGGACAACGGGGTAGAAATCTTTATCCCACAGGAGCAGAGGCAAGGTAAAGAAATAAACATCGAGGTGTCTTATCAAGGCATAATTCACGAAGAAATAACGCCTGAAGCCCTCAAGAGTCATGACCCAACAAAGACCACGGGCATTATCTCCGAAGAAGGCGTGTATCTCAGCAAAGCCTCGCAGTGGTACCCAGACCAGTTAGAAAGTCTCGCAACGTACAGGGTTGCCGCTCTAACACCCGTAGAATATGAAGTGGTTACGCACGGCACGCTCGTCGAGAGAAAGCTCGTTAACGATAAATTGCATACAATCTGGGAATCGAATCACCCCTCAGATGACTGTGTGCTCGTTGCAGGAAGGTATAAGATAACGTCTGAGGAGCATAACGGAATAACAATATATACATTTTTCTTTCCTGAAGAACAAGAATTAGCGTCCACGTATCTAAATGCGGTGAAGCATTATCTGGATATGTACGAGGAAATGTTAGGTGATTATCCCTTCACAAAATTTGCCGTGGTTGAGAACTTTTTCCCAACAGGCTACGGCATGCCTTCCTTCACCCTTTTGGGCAGAACCGTTGTAAAGCTGCCCTTTATTGTAGACATATCTCTTGGCCACGAGATTGCGCATAACTGGTGGGGTAACTCCGTATTTTGCGAGGACAAAAGCGGGAACTGGTGCGAGGGGCTGACCACTTATTGCGCTGATTATTATTATAAAGAACTTAAGAGCACTCATGCGGCAGAGGAATACCGCAGGGAAATCTGCCGAAAATACACTAATTATGTAATTGAGGTTAATGATTTTCCACTCAGGGATTTTATTGGAAGATTAGACCCACCCTCAAGCGCCATAGGATATGGCAAGGCGGCGATGGTCTTTCACATGATGCGGAAGATGATAGGAGATAAGCCCTTTTTTGATGCGCTCCGCCTTGTTTATAAACGCAGGCTATGGCAATATACCACATGGACGGACTTCCAGCTTGCGTTTGAAGAGGTGAGCGGAAGAAACCTCGACTGGTACTTCAAGCAGTGGATTCAGCTCAAAGGAGCTCCAATCCTTACAATTGGCGGGGTTGAATCTCACCCCGTAGAAAACGGCTACAAGATTCAGGTGGAACTTCTTCAGAAAGGACAGCTTTTTCACCTGTTCGTGCCTATTGTCTTAGAAACGGAGAAAGGCGAATTATGGCAAACCGTAGAATGTAATTCGGCAAGCACAACAATCTCATTTACTGTACCACGGACAAACGAGTTTGTCCATGCCACCCCCGTTGCGCTTAAGGTTGATCCGCATAATGACCTCTTTCGCCGCCTTCATGCTGAAGAAATGCCTGCCACGATTGAC
>JACQHT010000038.1 GCA_016198835.1 Planctomycetota bacterium
GGTATATCCCATAACTATCCTCACCCCGATAGAGCCTATTTTTTCGCCCCGCCCAACAGATGGCGGATTTTCAACATTCACCCATACCCCGGTAAACCCTGCTCTCCGTCCAGCATGAATCCCAAGCTCGTTTAATGTCCTTATCATGACCTCTTCTAACATTCGAAGATACTCATAATAATCATCTGTATAAGATTTCATGCCGAGGATTGGATAGCCCACTATCTGTCCCGGACCGTGGTAGGTGATGGCGCCGCCTCTATCTACCTCATAGATGGAGTAACCCCGCCGTGTTAATTCTTCTTTGGAAATTAAGAGTTGGCTTGTGTCACCCCTGCGGCCAATGGTATAAGTGGGGGGATGCTGGGTAAGAACAAGGACATCATCTATCTTACCAGAAGACCTGGCAGAAAAAAGATTCCTTTGTAACTGCCATGCCTTACCATACTCCACCGTATCCAGATTCAGTACCCGGCACCTTTTCATATTTTTCTCGTTCTTGAGCGGGGCGGGGGGCTGAAGGTTGCCCGCTCCAGCCCTCTAAATTGTCCTTTATCTTACGGAGGAATTGGTCTGCCTGTGCCCCGTCCAGTACACGATGGTCGAATGAGAGGCTCAAATACATCATTGACCTGATAGCAATAGCATCGTCTATCACAATAGGTTTCTTAGCGATGGTGCCCATTCCGAGAATAGCCACTTGCGGCGGCATAATAATGGGGTTACCGAAGAGACTTCCATTCGCACCATAATTTGTAATGGTAAACGTGCCCCCCTGAACCTCATCAGGTTTTAGCTTCTTAGTCCTTGCCCTCTGGCTTAAATCCTGACTGAGTTTAGCAAGTTCTATTAAATCTTTTTTGTCGGCGTCTTTGATTACGGGTACTATTAGCCCATCCTCTAAAGAAGTGGCAATTCCTATGTTAATGTATTTTTTAATAACAATTCCTTTGTCAGTCCACATAGAATTAAGGATTGTAAATTCCTTAAGGGCAGAAGCGGTTGAAAGAATTACGAAGGGAAGATATGTGAGGTTAACGCCATCTTTTTTTAAGATAGCCTCCTTATTAGCCTCACGGAATTTGGCTATCTTTGTCATATCCACTTCAAATGTGGTGGTAACATGAGCTGCTTCCCGTTTGCTTTGAACCATGCGCTCGGCGATAATCTTGCGTTTAGGAGTGAGCGGTGCAAGCGTCTCTTTTTCGACCTCCCCCAAACCCACCTCTCCCCTTGGGGGAGAGGGTTGGGGTGAGGGGGGCGCAGGGGCAGGCGCTTCAGGGGGTTTTGCACCTGCAAAGTCAAGAACATCCTGTTTTGTAACCCTTCCGCCTATACCGGTTCCCGCTACCTTTTCTAAATCTACCCCATATTCCTTTGCCAGCCTTTTTACCAAGGGGGAATATCTTTTTTCAGATACCACCTCGGCTTCTTCTTTCACTACCCTAACCCTCTCCCTCGATGGGGGAGGAGAAGGAGGGGGTGAGGGCATTTCTTCTTTTATAACTTCGGCTGGCTTGGGGGCAGGCGCTTCTTCTTTTACAACTTCGGTTGGCGGTGGGGAGGGAGCTACCTCCTTAGCTGCAACCTCTTCAATCACCGCAATAGGCGTACCTACAGGAATGGTCTCCTGTTCTTTACGAAGTATCTGTTTTATAATTCCTGAAGCAGGGGATGGCACTTCAGTATCAACCTTATCGGTGCTTATTTCCACGATAGACTGGTCTTTTTCAACCCTATCGCCCTCTTTAACCATCCATCTCAGTATTGTGCCCTGGGCAACACTCTCGCCCATCTGTGGCATGATTACTTCTACTGGCATAAATCAGGTCTCCATACTCTTGTTTTACAGTTAAATTGGCGTGGTGGATTTAACTACGTCGAATCCGAATACCCGCATCGGTCAGGGTAATAATCATACCCTCTTGAAATTCCACACTTTCAGTCAATTTTTTTAGCAACTTAATGATATTGGTTGGTTTTAAATTTCTTGGTCTAATGAAAATAATCCCGTAATGTGGTTTCTTGCCAAATACAGCTAAAGTGCCGAAGTCCTTATCACAGGTTGAACATACCCTTTTCTCTATTAATGCTTTTTCTAAGATTTCGCTATCGGTCTTTCCTTGCCAACCACATTCTTTCACATCCAGTACGTCTGCCCCATGTTCTCGAAGATAAGCCACCACTTTGGGCGAAATATTCTCATCGGCAAAAAACCTCATCCGGCTTAGATTCATGAAACTTTCTCAAAAGGGACATAAACCTCACCCTTAAGTGCATGGGCTGCGTATTCCAAAACTGCGTAGAGGTCTTCTTCAGTAATATGAGGGTAATCTGCCAGAATTTCTTCTTTAGTCATTCCAGAGGCTAACAATTCCAAAATAAATTCCACACTAAGCCTCGTACCTCTAATAATTGGCTTACCCCCGAGTACCTCAGGATTTGTTACAATTCTCTCCATGATACATTCCTCTGAATTTTATGCTTAATACGCTGCAAGCCTTTCGGCTGCATCTATTACATCCTGTGCCTTGGGCAGAAAGAAATCCTCCAGGGGAGGACTATAAGGAACAGGGGTATCTGGCGCAGTGATACGAATAATGGGTCCGTCAAGATGCTCAAATACGTGTTCGGAAATCAATGCAGAAACCTCCGCTCCCACGCCCCCTGTTCGGGTTGCCTCATGGAGGACTATAACCTTATTGGTCTTTTTTACAGAATTAAAGATTGTTTTTTTATCCATGGGCTGTAACGTCCTTAAATCTACTATTTCTATATTTATCCCCTTTTCTTCTAAAGCTGTTGCAGCTTCAAGGGCAACATGAACCATCCAGCCATAAGTTATCACTGAAATATCGCTTCCCTCACGAACAACCTTAGCCTTGCCGAGCGGTACA
>JACQHT010000224.1 GCA_016198835.1 Planctomycetota bacterium
GACCTGACGCAAATGACCTACGGCTTCAGCCGCGATGATGTCGGGACATTTGTGCCTGATTATTTAGAGAAGAGCATTCTCGAAAAGGACCCTTTCAGCTCTATTGACAAGGAAGGCGTTGGACAACTTGTCGAGATAGGCATTAAAAAGGGGCGCAGCGTCAGACATGACCTCAAGGTCGGAATCTGTGGAGAACACGGCGGAGATCCATCATCCATTTTCTTCTGCCACAAGGTAGGGATGGATTACGTAAGCTGCTCGCCCTTCAGGGTGCCTGTTGCCCGATTAGCCGCCGCCCAAGCCGCCCTGAGTGAGCACGCTGTAAAGGATGCCACGGTGTAGTTAAAGATCATATTAGATGAAATTGCATAATTATTAAATTGAGGCTATAATCTATCTAAACAAAAAGTGTGAAATATACCCAATACTTTTTTTACACTCGACAGCGAAGCGACAGAAAAGACATAAAAATTGAATGGATTCGGTACGTTATTGGCAATCCAGAGAAGGAAGAAAAACAGTCCGACGGTCGGATTAGACGATGGGCTAAAATAACAGAAGCAAATAATAAATACCTCCGTGTTGTTTTATTACAAGACGGCGAGACTGTTCACAATGCTTTTTTTGATCATTCTTTCAAGGGGAAGATGTGATGGAAATTAAATATTTTCCTGATACCGACACTCTACTTATTAACTTTACCGACAAAGAGATTGTTGATACACGAGATCTAACCGAGAATATCCTGATTGAGCTCGACAAAGATGGAGGCTTGGTTAGTATGACCATCGAACATGCAAAAGAGCAAGCGAATATCAAGGATTTCTTATACCAGCAAGTTTCAGGATAGAATGCGTTACGCTCGTAAAACTATGAGACCGTAAAGCAAGACCCAAATGTTGACAGACATCTCTCATTCGACTTGTTGAGACTACAAGATGAAAAAGTTAGAGGTTGATAAACCCGAAACCCTTTTTCAATTCATCCTTAAGACCTACGTTAACCCTGCCATTCAATTAATCAAGGAATTCATTTCATGGAACCTTTCTCAGAAGCGGGTACTCGAAAATAAACTAAAACAAAAAGACAGAGAAATTGGCGAATTAAACAAACATATTAATAAATTAACGCAATCTTTAAATGCCGGCAGGGAATTTCTTGAAGCTGCAAGAAATTCCGTAGAAGAGGACTTAGAAGCCGAAAGAATCGCCATCGGCATACCATCCTTACTTAGCACAGAAGAGACCGCGATAGAAATACCTCCCTCATCGCTACAAAGATTAAATGACTCAAAAATCAAATTGCAGCAGATAGAAGAAGCTGGCGTTAAACCCACATCAAAAGGATATTTTGAATTAGGGCTGATAGCTTATTACACAGGCAAATACGCTGATGCTGAAAACCTCTGGAAAAGCGCATTAACAACAGAACCTCTTCATTTTCACGTCCATTATAACCTCGGGGTGTTTTATACGAAGAAAGGGCTGCTTGATGAGGCTGTCTCTGAATATAAAAAGGCTACAGAGTCAAATCCCAACCATGCAGAGGCACATTATCATCTTGGGATTGCCTATAATAAAAAGGGAATGTTAGATGATGCAATTAATGAATTTAAGGCAACGGTTAAGATTGATTCAAAACATTTTACTGCATATTTTAAACTCGGAGACGCTTATAAGGCAAGGGGTATGCTCAAAGAGGCTTTAAACGCATACAAGGAGTCCGCCTCAGGCGGGGCGTTAAATCCAAACCTTGTGGATGTGTATAATAATTTGGGCACTGTCTGCAAAATAATGGGAATGATAGACGAGGCTGTTGATGCGTATAAAAAGGCGCTGGAAATAAACCCCTCCTTTGCTGAGGTTCATAATAACCTCGGTGTTGCCTATGATGATACGGGACGAACCGAAGAAGCCGTTTCTGAATACATTAAAGCCGTGCAACTTAATCCCGGTTATGCCGAGGCGCATAATAACCTTGGCGCTGCTTATGCACTCAGTGGTAGGTTAGAAGGGGCTATTGCTGAGTATTTAAAGGCAATCGAAATAAATCGCAATTACGTTGAGGCTTATAATAATCTTGGTGTTGCATACGATAATAAAGGCATGATAGAAGACGCCGTCAACCAATATATGAAGGCGCTTGAAATCAATCCTGATTATGCAGAAGCGCACAATAATATGGGAATTGCTTGTGTTGAGAAGGGGCTCTTAGACGATGCAATTCTGGAATATAAAAAAGCGGTACTGATAAACCCGGATTACGCTGAGGCTTATTACAACCTTGCCGTTGTGTACTCCAAGAAGAAAATGTTTAACGAGGCAATAGATGGTTATAAGAGGGTACTTAAAATTGACCCAACAGATGCAGCAGCGCATCATAACCTTAGTATAGCTTACAGGCATAAAGGCATGATAGATGAGGCAATCTCAGAGTGTAAAAAGGCCGTAGAGATTAAGCCCGACCTTGCCGAGGCGCACTATAATCTTGGAGTTGCCTATCAAGAGAAAGGGATACCGATTCTTGCAAGACAGGAGCTTGCTATATATAAGAAATTGATAAATCAAGCCCCTACTGGAATATGAATGGTCGTAATTATGTATTGATAATACATATTAATAGTGTATAAATTATACAGGAGGAAGTCTGTATGAAAAGATTAAATATTACCATACCTGATGATTTAGGTCAGAACTTAGAAAGGGTGCCTAATAAAAGCCGTTTCATTGCTGAGGCATTAAAGGAAAAATTAGAAAGGGAGAAAAAGAAAAAGTTAGAAGAACTACTTATCGAAGGATATAAGGCAACAAAAAAGAAGGATAAGATGCTTAATAAGGAATGGGAGGCAATTACCAGAGAAGGATGGGTTTAAAATATGGGTTTTCCTAAAAGAGGTGAAATATGGTTGGTTTCATTAGAGCCAGTAATCGACAGTGAAATAGGGAAAACAAGACCCGCATTGGTAATCTCCAATGATCAAAATAACCAATTTGCTGATACTGTAACAGTTATTCCTATCACTTCAAAGACAGAAAAAATATATCCTTTCGAGACCCTCCTTACAAAAGAAGAGTGTAGAATGCCTGTTGATTCAAAAGTAAAATCTAACCAGATCCGAACTATAGATAAGAGAAGATTGGTAAAATTGTTAAGCAGTATATCACAAAACAAACTAAAGGAGGTAGAGCAATCACTTTTAATCCATCTCAGTCTGATTTTCTAAAAGATGACGAAACATATTGACACTGTTCAAGAATCTATAGAGTACATAAAGAGCAAGGCGACTATTGCCGTGCCCCATGTTGGCATTGTCCTCGGTTCAGGATGGAATTACTTTGCGGAGACATTGGACGACAAGTGCGTTATTAATTATTCGGATATTCCATGTTTCCCACTATTTTCCGCAGAAGCTTATCGTGGCAAGCTCATAATTGGCAAATTGGGAGACGTGAGCATTGCATGTTTGCAAGGCAGGTTGCACTGCTATGAAGGCTATACGGCAAGACAGTCAGCTTATCCTATTAGAATACTTTGTGGTCTTGGCATTCATGCCTTAGTTGTAACGAATGCGGCTGGCGGGATAAATCCCAAATTTTCCCCGGGTGATTTCATGTTAATCACAGACCAGATTAATATGAGCGGCGATGACCCTGTAAGGGCATTCAGCGATACATCGTATGGCGCAAGGTTTCCTGATATGTCAGAAGCCTATAATAAAGAATTAATTCAAGACGCAGAGGATGCCTTAAGAAGGCTCGGTATCGCAATTAAAAAGGGTGTTTATATTGGCGTCAGTGGACCGTCATTTGAAACGCCTGCCGAAATCAGGATGTTCCGATTGTTTGGGGCTGATGCAGTAGGGATGTCAACCGTTCCTGAGGTAATTGCCGCTAATCAAATGGGCATCAAGGTGTGTGGGCTTTCGTGTATTACAAACATGGCTGCAGGAATCTCACTACAAAAGATAAGCCATGAAGAGGTTCTTGCTACTATGGAAAGCCTGCGGGATAAATCCGTATCTTTATTAAAGGCAGTCGTAACTGCCGTATGCCAGAAGACAGGTAATAGAAGGCTGAAGGCTGAGGGCTGAAGGTGGTTGGCATTGGCACTCTTTTTTTCTTCAGCCTTAAGCCATGACCTATGACCTATAACCTAAGACCTATCAAAGGTTTTACCTTACTTGAAATAATTGTTGTTTTAGCCATCATGGGTATCCTTGCCGGCGCTACTACAACAATGGGCTTTTCTCTGCTTAACAGGGCACGTGAAAAGGCAACCTTCGAAGAGATGCAGGAAATCTATAAGGCTATAATGGGAAACCCTGCACTTGGAACGTTTGGGTTTGTCGGAGATATGGGAAGGTTGCCAGATAACCTTACAGAATTGGCTGATAAAACGGGTCAACCAGACTATGATATTAAATCTACAACGAATGTCCCACCAGAAGATAGCAACGGCATCAAGTGGGGATGGAACGGTCCTTACCTCAATATTGGTGCAGACCTTCAATCTTATAACAATGATGAGTGGGGACACGCCTATATTTATGATAATGTTACTGGCAAAATTACCAGTAACGGTCTCGATGGGGTTCCTGATACATTTGATGATGTTATCTATCCCCCTTATGAGGTGAGCTATAAAGGTGATGTAACGCTTACCGTATTCGTAAAGGGCACGCCAAACCAATATGAGGGTGGAGGAACTACTATAACGATTGAGGTAACTATCTATTCATACGATAACCAGAGCGACAAGATGTATCAGTTTGGGACAATTAATTCGGTAGTTAATGAAGGTAAAAGTTTTAGTTTTTTCGGCTTAACGCAAGGGTTTCATCCTGTTAAGATAAAGAGGGATATTTTCTATACAGGCATTCCGGAGCCTGACTCCAAAACGTTCTGGCTAAACATGAACATCCCACCGAGAGGACAAATCCACCAGGATGTTTACGTTGAGTGAGAGAGGCTTATCATTATTTACTGTGTTAATCATGATAGGCGTTCTCGGCGTATCATTGACCGTAACACGCTTCTTCCTTTATCAGCAAACAAATGCTCAACGTGAATCAGAGACCAGAAAAGAGATGAAAGAAATTTATGAGGCAATAATGGGTAATCCCGAAACGGGGACATTTGGATATGTTGGCGATATGGGCACACCGCCTGCTTCCTTGAATGATTTGGTTGTAAATCCTGGTACCTCTTTTGCCTTTACAGGAACCAATGGGGTAAAGATAGGCTGGAACGGACCTTATATTAATGCAGGACATGATTTGGAATCATATAAGAAGGACGCATGGGGAAATGATTATGCAATTGTTAGTGGTTATCAAATTCGTAGTAATGGTTCAGATGGCATAGCTGATACCCCTGATGATATTGTGTTTCCCTCAAAACCTCTTAATTCCTTTGACGGCTTTCTTGCGCTAAAGGTGCCAAAGGGCGGTGTGCTATGCGAGGAGTCTGATATAAGCGCGATTGTACATTATAGCAATAATGGATTAGAAGATACACTTACGGCTGTCTTTGACCCAATTAAAACAGAATATAGTTACTACGTATCAGATGCAATTCCACTTCATCACGGCATCCATGCTGTGGAAGTTAGAGATACTATTGGTAAAACGGTGCTTGCCAACGTTGCCGTATTTGCAGAATCAACGAATACACAAATTGTGGGGACATTTCCTTATGAAGGTATTAATCTACATCCGCAGTTTACACCATATATTAATCCGGTTGATAATAGGGCAGTCGAAGTGGATATTGTTAATGCCACAGGCTGTACGGAGGGCGAAGGCGTTTCTTATAATATTTCTCAAATGGATATTGCGATAGCGGGAAGCGGTGGACAACAATATCTTTCTGAAATCTATTTCAACGACATTTTGGTGTTTACTGCCAACCCAACCATACTCGTGAGCAGCGACTTGGGAAATCCGACCAGCATTTCCCCATTAGAAGCAACATTAAAACCAGGCTTATCCCATAATAAACTTATCTTTCAGGACGCTTCAGCGTCTGGCATTTATCAGCTTACCTACCACTACACTGATACAGAAGAACCCATGGCTTTAAAGTATAGTACAATAAGTTTTAGGCTTGAGTAAACATGAGCATACCACTTTGGATATTGACAGGTCAAACGGCAAGCGGAAAATCTGAGGTTGCGCCTGGCATTGCATCTGAACTCGATGCCGAGATTATTTCCGCTGATTCCATGCAGGTTTATCGTGGCATGGATATTGGCACGGCAAAGCCATCCATTGAAGTAAGAAGACAGGTCCCCCATCATCTTATTGACATTTTAGACCCATGGGAAAGCTACAGCGCAGGCAAGTACGTGAAGGATGCCGAGCAGGTTATTCATGAAATTGTGAAAAGGGGCAAACGCTCTCTCGTGGTTGGCGGAACCGTTCTGTATATAAAGAGCCTTATAGAGGGCATCTTTACTGGTCCCCAGGCGGATTGGAATCTCCGCAAGGAATTAGAAAGGCTGTCAGAGGAAAGGGGGACGGCGTATCTTTATAATATGTTAAAAGAGGCGGACCCACAAGCAGCATCAAGGTTGCACCCTAACGACCTTAGAAGAATTACAAGGGCGCTGGAGGTCTACGAGAAGACAGGCAAGGGCATCTCAACCTTCCAGAGCCAATGGCAAAGATATGTTGTAGTAGGGGCAGGTTTAAAACCCGCCCCTACCATTCAGAAACGGAGGTACATCCCTACAATCGTGGCAATAAGAAGAACCAAAGAGGATTTGCACAACAGGATAGAACACAGGGTTGAAAGGATGTTTGAGCTCGGTCTTCTAAATGAGGTTCGCTTACTTCTCGAAAATCCCAATGGCTTGAGCAGGGAGGCAAGGCAAGCCCTCGGCTATAAGGAGGTTATTGAGCACCTCGCAGGTAATTATGAATTAGAGGAATGCAAGGCACTTATAAAGAAAAGGACACGCCTCTTTGCCAAACGCCAGATGACCTGGTTCAGGAGCTTTCCTTGTGTACATTGGGTGGATGTGGGGGAAAAAGAAAGTACCGAGTCCTTACTGGAAAAAGTAAAAAGCTTGTTGCGAAATCTGGAAGTATAGAAGATATAAATAGTAGAGGAGAGTAAAGAAATCTTTTTACCCGCAAAAAAGGGGGGTTTAAGCGGGGGAAAGAAGGTTTCTTTGGATTTTCACCCGTTTATAAGGACTTATGACTTGAAATTTGGGCCTACTTATGCGATATAGGGAATATGAAAAAAGCACCTTTATAACCCTATGCACAAGGAGGCCCAGAAGTGAAAAATACACAAAGATTTTTGTTCACACCGGAACTTATAGCTCAGTGTGAGGAAGAGGATATTCTTGATCACGTACTCAATACTTTAGCAGATGAGAAGCTGCTTTGCAAGCTCCAATTTCAGAGAAAGGGCAAGAGGGATGACTACCCCATTCGCACCATGTGGGCAATACTCTGGGCAGGGATTGTTTATAAACATAGGGGATACGGTGAACTGGCAAGGGAGCTTAAAAGGAATCCAACGTTAAGGATGCGTTGTGGGATATTACTTCATGAAGGTGTGCCGTCCAAATGGACGTTTAGCAGGTTTCTGGGAAAACTTATAAAGGAGAGGGAGTTGCTGGATGAGATGTTTGATGAGCTTGTAGGGCAGCTTAAAACGCACTTACCCGATTTTGGTAAGGAGGCGGCAATAGACTCCACGAGCCTGCCCACCTATGCAAGAGGCAGGAAAGACCCACTGGAAAGCGCAGACCCGGAGGCAGATTGGGGCAGACAGAGAAAGATATTTAAACGCAAAGATGGTACTGCGCAGGAAGAGATAAAGAAATGGTTCGGTTACAAGCTCCATCTACTTGTAGATGCCAATTATGAGTTGCCAATAGGGTATAAAGTAACAAAGGCAAGCGCCCATGATAGCCAGCAGTGCATGCCTTTGGTAGAAGAAGCAAAAGGAAAGAAAGAAATGCCCATAGAGTATCTTATAGGGGATAAAGCATACGACAGCGAAGAAATCCACCGCCGGCTCATCATTGAGCATGGTATAAAGGGTATCATTCCGTTGAGAGAGTTTAAAGATAAAGAAGAGGGCAAGACTGTTTATGAACTTAACAGGCAGCATGTATGCTTTGATCTTGAGAAACACAAGGAGTACGAGATGGTCTTCTGGGGATACGAGAAGAAATCCCAGAGCCTCAAATACAGATGTCCCCACAGCCTCGACAGGGTCAAGTGTGGAGACTGGAGGAGTTGTAACGGCAGGAGTGAGTATGGGAAGACAATGAGGATACCCCTGAAACTCAATTACAGATACTACACAGCGATACCGAGAGAGACGAAGAAGTGGAAAAGACTTTACAGGAAGCGCACATCGGTAGAGAGGATTAACTCGAGGGTAAAGGGATTACTTGTACTGGACTTTACCACGTGGAGGGGAAAGGCGAAGGCAGAACTGAGGGCTGGTCTCTCGCTGATAGCAATGCTTGCCGTAGCGGTCTCGATGATAAAGCAAAAGAAGGCAGAGCGGATGAGGATGATACGAGCAGCCTGAAAAAAGGGATAAAATAAGTCAAAAAAATCTGGGAGGGGAGGGACAGTACGCCCAGATATAGGGAAAAATTGTTTTTCTAAGTCCTGAGGGACAAAAAGCAGTTGACCGAAGTTCATAAAGCTAACCCTTGATAACTTCAAGAGGCTTCACTTTGACAATCCGTTAACCATACACCCATGAAAAACCTTATTTCGCAACAGGCTTAGTAAAGAAAACTTTTGACAAAGGAATATCTCTATGATAAATTGTAAGAATAAATAAGGGTGTCCTACGCCTAAGGCTATGGA
>JACQHT010000225.1 GCA_016198835.1 Planctomycetota bacterium
CCCCTACGTCTTAACCCCTTCAAAAAGGAAAAGACCCAGCGAACCAAATAAAAAAGTTGGTAGCCACGCAGCAAACACCGGATTTATGTTACCCGTGGTGCCAAGATTTGAGCACAGGAATGTAATCAAGTAGAACGCCCCACAAACCAGCACAGATGCTCCTACCCCGAAGAAGACGTTTTTACTGACCTTTTCATAACCAATAATAAATGGAACACCTAATAGTATCAAAACGAAGTTCATGAACGGATGTGCAATCCTGGAATTAAATAACAAACTAAAACGGGGATTCTCCGGCTCTTTCCTGCACAAATCCTTCAATTTGCCAAGGCTCAAGAGGCTGGGGTCGAGTTCTGTTTCTGTCAGGTGTTCTGGTGCAATATTCGTCTGGAGGAAATAATCTTTAAATTCCCTGACAGGGCCATCCCATTTGCCATTTGCATCATAATTGTGTATAGTCGTATTGGCGAGATACCATTTGCCATTCCCAATCCATTTGCCATTGTCAGCGAATACTGCGTATTTTTTCCCACCACCAACATCCCTTACAAGGGCAAACACAGATTCTATCTCCTTCTCTTTTATATTATATTTCCATACCCGGAGAAGCATGTTGTTTTCATGGTCCTCTGCAAGCAGGTTCTTAAGGACATTATTTCCAAATGCAGTCTGTTTTACCGCTTCAAATCTTCTGGCAAATGAAGGGATGAACCATTCCTCGTTACCCATGGCTGCGAAGGATAGCAGTAATACCAGTGTGAAGATAGGGATAAGTATCCTGAACATGCTGATTCCCGCCACATGTATAGCAACCAACTCGTTATTTTTTGCAAGCCTTACAAGAGTAATGCCAACCGCCGGCAATATTATGGCTGGAAGTAACTGAGAAATTATAACGGGAATTAAAAAGGCATAATACTCTAATCCCATGCGCAAGCCATTTTGTCCCAGCGCCATCAGTTCATCCAGTTTCTGAGATAAATCTACTACGACATATAAGCCGCAGATAATAAATAAACAAATCAAAAAAGCAAGGATGAACGATTTAGTAATGTATTTATCAAGTCTCAAAAACATTTATCCTTCTCCCCTCCTACCTTTCATCGCCGTTGGGGAAGGATTGGGGTATGGGTGTATAGGGCATGCACCTTTAATGTTCTTTATATCATACATGAGTTTAGTTATGGTCTTGTTTAAAATCGGATGCTTAACATTGGCTGCTATTTCACATAGCGGCTTGAGCACGAACAATCTCTCGTGCATCATGATATGAGGGATTATCAAGTCGTCATCGGTTACAATTTGGTTATCATACAAAAGGATGTCTATATCAAGCGTTCTTGCTCCCCACTTGACGTCTCTCAATCTGCCAGACGATGACTCGACTTCCTGTAATCTTTTGAGCAATTTCCTTGGACTTAAGTGTGTTTCTATAGCAATAGCAGCATTAAGATACTTCGGTTGAGGTGGCCCTCCGGCAGGCTCGGTTTCGTAAAATCGGGACGCGCTCAGCAGTTTAATGCCCTTTAAGGTCTTTATCTTTTTGATGCAGTCCTTTAGATTCTTTTCTCTGTTACCCAGATTTGACCCAAGACCGAGATACGCCTTTGCCATTTATTCACTCCCCTCAAGGACAAGGTTTGAACCATTAGACCGCAGCACTATAAACATGCACTTCTTGCTCGAGATGTCTTCCCAACCTGTCCTTCTCAACTTCAAGGTCATAACGTGTTTGGAGATTTAACCAAAATCGCTCAGACGTGCCAAAATATCGCGAAAGCCGTAGTGCAGTATTAGCGCTAATACCACGATTGCCTTGAACAATTTCATTAATTCGACGGGCTGGAACGTTGATATCCTTTGCAAGGCGATACTGACTTATTCCCATAGGCTTCAGAAACTCTTCTAATAGCACTTCACCTGGATGAATAGGTTGAATCTTTTTCATAGCCATTTCCTTCTCATAGGGTTTGGTTGATTAAACTCCTACAAAGTTAGCTGAACGTGCACACGCCCCGCAGTCGGGACACTCTTCAGTCAGACAGTCATTTGTAAATGTCTTTTGGAAAGCGCGCATCCTTTCCACCTTCAAGAAGTCTTTCGTAACGCCTGAGGATATATGCTCCCAGGGGAAGAGTTCGTCATCCCCTCTTTTGCGGTGTATATAAAATGAGCCGTCAATGCCAGCCTTCTGAAACGCCTCCTGCCACTTCTGGTAGTTAAAGTACTCATCCCAGGCATCAAACTTGCAACCGCTCAGCCACGCTTGAAGGATAACGTTTCCTAATCTACGGTCGCCACGGGCAAAAATTCCTTCAAGTATGCTCCTCTCAGCCTTATGAAATTTAAGTCTGATATAATGACTTCTGACCTTGTCCTTTAACCTTCGTTCAATCTCCCTTATGCGTTCGAGCGTTACCATAGGCTCCCACTGAAATGGCGTATGTGCCTTTGGGACAAATGGGGCAAGGGCAATATTTATATTGCCCGACCCACCCTTCTGGTGAGTACCCCGACCATCCACCTTCTTTCTCAGAGAAGAAACATTATGAGCCATGGCTGCAATTGAATCTATATCATTGTCGGTCTCCGCAGGGAGGCCAATCATAAAATAAAGCTTTACCGCCTTCCAGCCCTTCCTATACGCCTCTTCAACACCTTTGTAAAGGTCGTCATCCGTTATGTTTTTATTAATAACCCTTCTTAAATCCATCGTGGCAGCTTCAGGAGCTAAAGTTATGCCAGGCTTCCTTACTGTATTCAAGAAATCGGGTAAGACCGTTAATTGGTCAGAGACCCTTAGCGATGGAAGGGAAATATTTACCTTCTTAGAATTGAAGGAGATTCCCATCCGTACCATTAGCTCCTGCAAATCTGGATAATCGCTTATCGAAAGGGAAGCAAGGGAGATTTCTTCATGGCCTGTGTTGTAATAACACGCTTCAGCAAGCCTTGTAAGCGTTTCTATCTTTCGAAATCTGGTAGGTCTTTTTATCATTCCAGCCTGGCAGAATCGGCAGCCCTGCGTGCATCCCCGCATTACCTCCAGGGTAATACGGTCATGAATCGTTTTGACAAAAGGAACGATAGGCTTCTCTGGAAAGTACGCATTATTCAGGTCTTCGACTACGGCAGTCCTTACTACCGCAGGGATACCCTGTGTATTTGGTTTTATCTCGCTTATTGTGCCATCAGGGGCATACGTCACGTCAAATAGAGAAGGTGCGTATAAGCCTTTTATGTTTGCAACAAGGGAAATGATTTTTTCCTGCCTTGTAAGACAACCATCCTGCTTTAATTTCTTATAATGTTCAATAAATGCTGGTAGACTTTCCTCGCCATCACCAACGAAGAAAATATCTATAAAGTCGGATATTGGCTCCGGGGATAATGAGGCAGGTCCACCGGCGACAATAATAGGGTCTGTTTCAGTACGCTCATACCTTCTCAGCGGCACCTTTGCAAGGTCAAGCATGGTGAGTACGTTGGTATAGCACATTTCATACTGTAAGGAGAACCCAATGATATCAAAGTTCTTTAGCGGAGTGTACGTTTCGAGGCTAAAGAGTGGTATCTCATGCCTTCTTAGCAGGTTCTCCATATCGGGCCATGGGGCAAATACCCTTTCGCAGACCGTATCCTCACGTTCGTTAAGCAGAGAGTATAGGATTTGTATGCCGAGATGCGACATACCAATCTCGTATGTATCGGGGAAAGCAATGGCTATGCTAACCGATACATTCCGATGGTCCTTAACCACAGAATTCCATTCACCACCAATGTACTGCCCGGGACGTTCTACTAAAGGCAGTATCTTACTTGTGATAAACTCTCGCAAATTGTTCATAGATTAATTGGGGATACAGAGGGTAGGGGAATAAGAGTCAAGCCCTTAAAAATGAAAAATTACAAATTTTTTTGGCTGATAATTTTGCTTTGCTTATTACAGGGTTTTTCAAAAAGGTAGTGGTGCGGAAGGGGGGACTTGAACCCCCATAGCCTTGCGGCCACATGCCCCTCAAACATGCGCGTCTGCCGATTCCGCCACTTCCGCTTTGTTCTCTGCATTCGATTCTACCATCTCCCCTTAGAATGTCAATATCTTTTTCACCTGCATTATGCGGGTTAAAAAATCCTGGCGTAATGTTAATTCCTGTTGAATTGTGTTGAATCCCGGGGTTGCATACTTCTCAAAATGTGGTAAACTGAAGATGAAGTTTTGAGAGATGAATACGACGAACGATAAGAAAGTTAATATTAACGCTGTTAATCTTCTCAAAGCAAAGACAGAGGAACTTATAAACCTTGTGATGAGGGATAGGTTTTATGGCTTGGTCAGTTTGGAGCTGGTAGTAACCGATGGAATTGTGCGGAGTATTAAGACGAATATTAGCCAGAATGAATTAATAAAAAAGAGTTAAACATATCTCGGCAACCGAGAAACCCCACTCGCCTCAGGTGAGTGGGGTTTTTAAGAGGCCCGATTGTGGAGTGTAGCGCCGTGTCGTTGCGGATTTTGCATTAACACGGTTAAGGCACTCCAAAATCGGGCCTTTTTTATTTGGAGGGTTTCTCAAAAATGGCAGAAGCAATCTATAAAACCTTTACCGTGGAAGTAAACGATGTTAACGAGGCGTTAAGGAGTTTCTGGGCTGTTGCATCTACGGATGATGTTGACAGGGATGGCGACGTTCTTTCCCCGGATGGCTGGGAACTTGACTCGTACCATAAAAATCCAGTTGTACTCTTTGCACATAGATACAACGAGCCACCCATTGCAAAGGCTAATAATATTAAGATTATGGACGGGAAGCTTATGTTTAAGCCACAGTTTGCCACTGAGGAGGAATATCCCTTTGCCGATACGATTTTCAAGCTTTACAAGGGTGGTTACCTCAGGTCATTCTCTGTAGGATTCATACCAAAGGAATGGGAAGACAAGTGCACTGCTGATGGAATGCGAAGTGGAAAATACTTTACAAAGCAGGAGCTTGTTGAGATATCTGCAGTACCGGTTGCCTCAAATCCAAACGCTCTTGCAGAGGCTTATAAGAGTGGAGTGATAGGAAGCGAGGAGTTCAAGGGTTTAAGTGTTCAAGAGTTTAAGGGTTCAGTGGATGAAGAGGATGAAACGCTATCGGATGCTGAAGAAAAAGAACTATTTAAGAGATTGGAATCTGTGCTGAAAAAAATGAGCGTATTTGTGGAAAAGTTGTGGTCTTAAATCTTATTTAAAAGGGAAGGAGTAATTATGACAAAAGAGTTACTGGAGAAGGTTAAGCAGTTAGAAAAGATGATGGAAGGAATGCCAGATTCCCTCGAAAGGCATAAGGAGGCGCTTGCATCGAGGATTGATGAAATGGTGAATCACAGGTTCGATGAGGTTGTCGGTAAGGCAACGTCTCTTCGAAAGCTTGAGTTCCCTGTAATGGATGCAGAAATGAAATCCGGGGAAATTTCTGGCAGAAGTGGATTCAGCTTTGGACGGTTCTTTCAGGCTATTGCTACCAGGGACTGGAGTAAGGCTCCACTGGAAAGGAAGGCGCTTGGCGAGGGAACAGGAAGCGCTGGCGGGTATCTTGTGCCAGAGCAATATCTTGGTGAGGTAAAGGACAGGATTACCGCCCAAGCAATAGTTCGCCGTGCGGGG
Source organism: Planctomycetota bacterium (assembly GCA_016198835.1). GTDB lineage: Bacteria > Planctomycetota > Brocadiia > Brocadiales > Subterrananammoxibiaceae > Subterrananammoxibius > Subterrananammoxibius californiae. The sequence goes on from JACQHT010000225.1 coordinate 5,651, forward strand.
GCAACGGTCTATCCGATGGCGACCGATACACTCAACGTTCCAAAGGTTACTGGAGGCGCAACAGCTTATTGGGTTGGCGAAAATGCTCAGATAACCGCAAGCGATGAGACCTTTGGCCAGCTTCAGTTGGTGGCAAAACTCCTTGCCGCTATGGTCAAGGTAAGTAATCAGCTACTATCCGATGCCTCACCTTCTGCTGAGGCGGCTATTAGAAGGGACATCGCTAAGGTAATTTCCCTGGCAGAGGATAACGCCTTTATTACTGGTACAGGGACGGGCAACCAACCTACTGGCATTGTGAATACAACCGGTGTTAATGAAGCCACTCTGGGTGCTAATGGCGCTACGCCTACATTTGACAATATTTACGACGCTCTCTATCAGGTGGAAAGTAACAACGGTCTTGCAAGCGCATGGATTATGCACCCGAGAACGAAAAACACATTGCGGAAGATTAAGGACTCCCAGGGGCACTATATCTACAACGTTGCCCCCAGTGTGAAGGAGCCTGATACCCTTGTTGGGTTGCCGGTATTCTTGACCACCCAGATTCTTACTAACTTTACGGTGGGTACGTCAAACGATTGCTCCTATATTATTGTTGGGCAGTTTGACGAGGCTATAATTGGCGAAAGGGCTGGTTTGGAATTTTCCACCGACCAGTCTGGCACTGCATTTGAGTATTATCAGACCTGGATAAGGGCAATTGCGAGGCTTGATTTTGGGCTCAGGACACCCGGCGTGTTCTGTAAGATGACAGGAGTAAGGCCGTAGGAAATAAGTAGACAGTAGACAGCAAACAGTAGACGGGGAAAAGGAAATTATTTATTTCCTTTATCCCTGTCTACTACCTACTGTTTACTGACTACTGATGAAGAGGAGCAAAATGGCAGGTCTTACAACGGTTGTAAACGTAAAGGCGTATCTCGGTGTTACAGGAAGTGCGGACGATTCGCTTATAGAGAATCTGATAGATAGGGTTACTGAATTTGTCCAGAGATATTGCAATCGCAAATTTATAAGGTCAACCTACGACGAATACTACGATGGTAATGGCACTGTGTATTTGTTTCTTTCCAGTTATCCAATTGTATCGGTAGAGTTGCTTGAAATAGACGCCGTTGCAAAGGCATCTGCCGATTATGCAATTTACGCTGATGCGGGGATGATAAGACTCAAGGATGGGAAATTTAGTGAGGGGGTTCTAAATGTGCATGTAACATACACGGCAGGTTACGCAAGCATACCCAAGGATTTAGAGCAGGCATGCACAGAGATTGTGGCTATGAAGTACTACAACAGGGGAACGGAAAAGTTTGGAGTAACAGTGAGGAATTTCGGAGAAGGCGGCGCAGTAAGCTATGCGAGTACGTTGCCATCTGAAATAAAGGATGTTTTAGACTTTTTAAAAGGCGTTCTGTGTAGCGAAGATGATTGAAGACATCGTGAACAAAATTAAGTTGATGCTTGAAACAAATCTTCCTGCAAGGCTTGATGAAATAGAGGCTTCGAGAAATGACGGCATCGTTTTGAATGATATCGCAGCATATTATGTAACTAATAGACTAAAAGATATGCTTGTTAGTTTTCCATGTATCTTCATTCTCGGTGAGGAAACGCCGAGTGCTAACAGGATAGGGAAAAAGAGGGATTTCAGGCACAGGATAATTATTAGAATCTTTATTCGTGACGTGGACGAAGAGATTCTTCAGCGGCAGCTCTGGAGATACATGGAGGCGGTTGAGAAGGTTTTAAATCAAGACGTAACGCTGGGAGGGGTAGCGACATATTCTGTTATTACTGCCCATAAGTATAATCCAGCGTATAAAGCAGGGATGCTTTTCGTGAAGGATGCTTCGCTGGTACTTGAAGTGGATGAACGATATTTTGTGAATTAGAAACAAACAAATGATTAAGGAAAAGCAAAAGGCTAAATGTTGTCTTGGGCAAAGAGTAGAATCCAGACTCACACGTATGGAAGTAACCCTGGAAAATATCTTGAAGTTCATGGATGAGCATAAAAAGTTGCACGTTAGTATAAACAACATTGCGGCTCAATCGAAGGTTTACAACGCCCTAACATGGCTCATTGTCTCTGGGTTCTTTGGAGGCGTGATATACATTCTTTTGCATCAGGGAAGATAACAGACGTGCCTGAAATTGAATATGTAAATAAAATAACATTTTCTCAACAAAACAACCTCCCTTTTGGTCAGGTTGACATAGAGCTTGAGACACTTGGCGGGGCTTACAATGTTGGCGATGACATTGCTGTAACCATTGCAGGAGAGGATGTAGATTGTTCCGTAACGAGAATAATAAAGGAACTTTCGATAAATGGGTGGCGGCAAAAGATACATGCGCTTACCCAACTCGGTAAGATTGCTGAGAAGGCGCCTAAGAAGAAACAGATTTTTATGACCTTGTCAATTACTGAATACAACGATTTCTTAAAGGACTTCTACCCATATACCAAGCGCAGAATTGAACACCTGGATTATAATCCACATATTAAACTTGGAGACGAATACGGTAATGGCGGCTGGACGTCCCACGAAATAGTTGAAATCCTTGCATCAATGATGGGCATAAGTATAGGAGCTAACACAACCCTCAATTATCCTGTAAGACAGTTCTCTGTAGAGCCGCAGCAACCCTTCATGGATGCTATTATTAGTCTTATAAACATATTTGAGTCCCTGCTTCATTATGAGGGGGGAAAGTTGTTTATTATTGATAGTTCTTCTACGGAGGAGGATTGGGGAGTAGGGTGGACCCCTACGAATATAAGACTTGTTACCGAGGAAATTAACAAAAATGATAAGCCTGCTCAAATCAAGGTTTCTGGAAATCTTGGGGAGTTCAGACCTGAAAAGTATAAGGGCTATGCGGGCAATACGAATCAAACGTCCTTTGGTGTATGGCTGGGCAATGCGTTTGTCCCTGTTACTATTTCGGGAAGTTATCATGTTAAGACGACAAAATCCAGCTACGCCGATACGCAAACTACAGTTGAGAAATATGTTGTTACAGACATATTTGGGAACGACTCGTGGGTTGTGTACGAACAGTACACGGTTGAACAATTGGGCTGGCTCGGCACGCCTATGTGGCCTCCTGTAATCCTTAGCAAGCGGCAGATACTCAGGTCAATGGCAGATACGCATTATGCCTTTTCTCACCCCAGGGAGTTGGGTACTCTGGAGGTAATAGGAAAGCGGATAAATTATCCCTTTGGTGGCAGCGTTATTAATGAATTCGTTTCCGAGGTTGAGAAAATTGAAAAATCATACGCTTATAATTCAGATGGAATATTGGAATCAGAGAATACAAAAGCTACGAGCTTATGTTACTCAGATGATAATGGCAGCACATGGAGTCCGATTAAGAACCTCGGAACCGAAGACGTGCTCGATTCTGGTATTACAAATTATCTTGTTACATGGGAGGAGTCAATTGATTATAGCCAGGTAAGCAGAGAAAGCTATATGGCGAAAAGGCTAAGGGTTTCATTGGACGAGTCGGGTAAACAAGTAATTCGTGAGGATGCGCAAATAGTTCAGGCAGGGGCTGTTCAAGGCAACAAATCGGATTTACGGAAGATGCATGTTTATGCGGAAACAGGTGAGGCGGTTACTGGTAATATTCCAGATAGCACTGAAACTATGAACAGCCCCGCAGTTGAAATATCAGTTAACACCCCAAGCTGGGAAGCAATTGAGGATATTCTGACAATTATCCAGAACCGTTTGCTAAGGAACGAAGTCCTGAGGGTGTACGAGATAGCAGGGGAATTAAATGTACATCTCGGCTTGGGCGTCAACATGGCTGGAATTTCAAATGTTGACGGTTCTGAGACAATTAATGCACCTGCCTTGTATCCGGGCAGTTTGCCCATCGTAACGGGTTATACAATCGAGAAAGACATGTTAGCACGAGTGGCTAAAACGAGGTTAGAGGTTAGAGGAAGGTTAGCAGCGTAATAGGCTGAAGGCTTAAGGCTGATGTATCATGGTAAAAAAACAAAACGATTTCCAATTTAAGATAGCTCGTCACTTTTCCGGGAAGGTAAGTTCACACGGGATGTACGCCTCTCTAAATATGAACAATCCGCTAAATAGTGATGACGCAGGTGTTGTTGTTTCAATCAATGGTAACCAGGATGAGATAGTCTATCTGGGTGAAATCAGATGATACGAGAAGATATAGTTTTCTCAGGCACAATAGGAAACCTTCGCATTGGACGCAATGTTAGGATTGCAGGTAACTTTGGATTTAGTGAAAGTTCAATAGTGCCTGTAGAGAGTGTTATACCGAAGATTAACAGGGCTGACATGCCTGTATTCGACCTGCCCTAGGCGGGTGGTAAAGGAAAGGAATACGTCTGGGTGGGCAGTGATGATGGCTACCTGCTTCGGGTGGACATGGAAAGCGAGGCTGTTAGGAAAATATCTATTGGCGGCAAGTTGCAGCAGGTTGCAGTGGACGGTAGATTTGCGTATGCGCTTGATTTCGATGCAGGCATTCTTTCACGTGTAAGTAAAAATTCCCTCACTGTAACAAGCATAAACATACCGACAAGTGGGAAAAACTGTGCCCTCGGCGTGGACAAGCAATATGTGTGGTATTCAACGGCAGACCATTCTGCTGTATACGGAACAGAGTTTTATACGTACAGGGTTTCTAAGGCTGCATGGAATAATAGTCTTGCATCCTTTAATGAAATCAAGTACGGATTTCCTACTGCGCTTTTTGTTGACAAAGATTATGTCTGGGTAACAAACACCATTTATCTTAAACCGCTTGAAGGGACGCAGGGACAGGCAGGGGGGACAAGCACACCGAGCGCAATAGTGTTTAATCATCCTGAGGCTTCTAACGTTAATGATTTTTATAATGGGCAGGATTTATGGGTTTATTACGGCGGATGGACAGGTGCATCAGAGAAGCGCACAATCGTTGATTATGATGGCGCCACAAAGACTGTGTATGTGAACCCACCTTACGATGATGTAGGGGGTTTCTTTGCCAACCCGGCATACTGGGTCTGGTACAGGGTCAGAAAATATGACATGGGGCGAATAAACAAGTCCAACCTGACCGTTACGTCTATCCTCGTTATGGAGTATTTAACGGATGTTGTAGCGGATGCAAATTATGTTTGGGCTTGTGTACCCGGTGCTTCACGTGTTTTGAGGATAAGTAAGGCGGATTACTCGATTACCACTATAGACATGAACAATCCCTATTGGTATGAGCCTTTGACATTGGCTTCTGATGCGGCGTATTTATGGGTAGTAGATAACAAATATGGAAGCCCGGGGGTCATTCGCATCAACAAATCCAACCTAAGTTTTCAGAAAATTAATATTACGGAAACTAATTTCAGGAGCTATGGGATTTCACTGGATAGTAAATATGTATGGGTAACGGAAGA
>JACQHT010000012.1 GCA_016198835.1 Planctomycetota bacterium
GCAATGGCAGGCACTATAGAAATCTGGTCGCCATCCTTTACAGGGGTATTCTGGTTTTCAAGGAATCTTATATCCTCATCATTCAGATAGAAATTGATAAACCTCCTTATCTGCCCGTTTTCATCGCATATCCTTTCCTTAATACCTTTATAATTTGATTCCAGATTTTCAATAACCTCTTTAATTGATTTCCCTTTCACCGTTACTTCATCGGCATTTTTTGTTAACGTTCTCAATGGGGTTGGGATTCTAACCGTTACAGGCATAAATATTCACCTATCCTTTCTTTCATAGTCCGCCTGAGGCGGATTGATAAACAACTTTATACAGGCACAGCCTTTTTTACCTTCGGTCCACCTGAGGCGGACTGACCCTTTGTTTCGCTTTCAAGAAGTTCGTCAAATGCGGCAAGATTGGCCTTAATAATCTTGGGCGTTTTTACCTTCCCAAGCACTGCTTCCTGCGTCTTAAGTCCGTTACCAGTTATACTGATAACAATGGATTCGTCCTTAGGTATCCTTCCCTGTTCAAGGAGTTTTTTCGTAACCGCAACCGTTACACCGCCTGCAGTCTCCGTGAATATGCCTTCTGTTGACGCTAAAAGTTTTATGCCTTCCACGAGTTCCTCATCGGTAACATCCTCAGCCCACCCACCGCATTCCTTTATTGCCTTAATGGCGTGGTAGCCGTCTGCAGGATTTCCAATTGCTATTGACTGGGCAATTGTGTTGGGTCTTACAGGCTTTATCATATCCCAGCCGTTCTTTACGGCAGTAGAGATTGGAGCGCTTCCGCTTGCCTGTGCGCCGTAAAGTTTTGTACCTACTTCGTTAATCAAACCGAGTTTTGCAAATTCCTTTATTGCTTTGCCAATCTTCATTATAAGGGAACCGCCAGCCATTGGTACAACAATATGCTTTGGCGCCTTCCAGCCTAACTGTTCTACAATCTCGTATCCGTATGTCTTTGAGCCCTCCCCATAATATGGGCGGATATTAATATTTACAAATGCCCATCCATACTTGCTTGCAATCTCTGCGCAAAGGCGATTCACGCCATCATAGTTTCCACTAATCTTTACCACATTTGTATCATAAATGAGCGTACCAAGAATCTTCCCCTGCTCAAGGTCTGCGGGCATGAAGATGTAACTTTCAAGGTTAGCCTGAACTGACTGTGCCGCTACTGCATTCCCAAGGTTGCCAGTAGTAGCGCATGCAACCGTCTTAAAACCAAATTCCTTGGCTTTTGAAAGGGCAGTTGATACGACCCTATCCTTAAAAGAAAACGTAGGAAAGTTTACCGAATCATTCTTTACGTAGAGTTCTTTGACCCCGAGCGCCTTCGCAAGATTATTCGCCCTGATAAGCGGTGTAAAGCCAACCTGTTCGCCAACCGTTGGCATACCATCTATAGGCAAAAGCTCTCTATATCGCCACATATTCTTACCACGCGATTGAATCTTTTCCCTCGTAAGCGCCTTCTTAATCTCATCGTACTCGTAATCAACCTCCAACGGACCAAAGCAATAACTGCACACATGAATAGGTTCCTTGGGATAGCTACGATTACATTCCCTGCATTTAAGACCCTTAACAAAACTCATAGATATTCTCCTACATTTTTAAGGGTTCAAATTTTTGAACCCCTACCTGATTAGCAGAAAAACCTGCCAACAAAAAAACCCCTTCTTACACTTTTTAAAGATAAGAAGAGGTTTATACCCTACTCTTATCTTTCCCACTACTGGGCAGGAATTAGCACCAGCATCCATCCGCCTTAGGCGGACTGACCGGTTGCTGTGGCTTCATCGGGCCATTCCCTCTGCCACTCTTGATAAGACACTCGGACTTAAATTGCGATTATTATAGACTATATCATATTCTATGTCAATGAGAAATGTTGCCGCTCTTTAAATAGGGACACAAAATAGGGACACATCCCATTTATTGGAGATGAAAAGACCTCTGCAAACACTTTCTGAAAAACTAAGGCGTAATTTTGTCTTTAGAGTATAAAGGGGGGACTAAAAGATGGGGTAATTAATAAATGGGATGTGTCCCCATTTAATGAGAAATGTTGCCGCTCTTTTCTGTTTCTCTTTTTTCGAACCAGCGATAGAGAGCAGGCAGGACAAATAATGTTAGCAGGGTGGAGAAGGCTTCGCCGCAAATGATTACAGTTGCGAGGGGTTTCTGAACCTCGGCACCCATACCCGTAGAGATAGCCATGGGAAGGAAGCCGATAATATCCGTTGATACAGTCATTAAGATTGGGCGCAAACGTGTCTCCGCCCCCTTAATTACAGCTTCTTTTATTGGTATGCCGCTTTGTCTTAGCTCATTAATAAAGGATACCATCACCACGCTGGCAAGTACCGTTAAACCAAAGAGTATGATGAATCCTACACCGGCGGATATGCTGAAAGGCATCCCTCTGAGATAGAGGGCAACGATACCTCCCGTTGCGGCAATCGGAATGTTTATATAAATAAGTAAGGCGTTCTTTATGGAACGAAATGCTGCATAAAGGAGGACAAATATCAGAAAGAGCGCCGTGGGGACCGCTATGGCAAGCCGCACCCTTGCTCTTTGCATATTTTCAAATTGACCACCATATGTAATGAAGTATCCGGGTGGCAGGTTCACTTCCTCTTTAATCTTTTTTTGAGCCTCTGCAACAAAGCTTCCAATGTCCCTTCCCCTGATGTTGCATTCAACCACAATCCTGCGCTGTGCATGCTCTCGACTTATCTGTACAGGTCCTTCAACAACCTCTATTTCTGCCAATTGACTCATTGGGACGTTTACACCGCCTGGTGAGCTAATAAGGATATTCCTTATAGCCTCAACACTTCCCCGCGCTTCAGGAGAAAATCTTGCTATCAGGTCAAAACGCATCTGCCCCTCAAACACCTCACTGGCACGCTTACCGCCAATGGCAGTTTCAATGACATCCTGTACATCTGACACATTAATCCCGTACCGTGCTATGGCGGCACGGTCAATACTAATTTGAAGCACCGGCTGCCCAGCCACCTGCTCTGCCTTGACGTCCTCTGCGCCGTGAATGGCAGCCACCGCCCTTTCAATCTCTCCAGCCGTTTCTTTCAATATCTCAAGGTCGTCTCCAAAGAGTTTTACGGCAATATCAGACCTGATGCCAGCAATCAGTTCATTAACCCTCATTTCAATGGGCTGGCTAAAGCTGTATATCATGCCTGGAATTCTGGTAAGCGCCTTCTCCATCAGGTTTACTAATTCTTCCTTGTCTTTTGAGGTTTTCCATTCCTTACGGGGTTTTAAGGTTACAAATACATCGGTCAATTCCTGTCCCATGGGGTCGAAGCCAATTTCTGCTCTACCCGTCTGTGAGACCACTGTCTCGACTTCAGGGAATTGCATTAATACTTGTTCTATCTTTCCTAATAAGTCGGCAGAGTGTGTCAGGGAAACACTCGGCAGCCTCTGGGCGTGTATGGCAATCGCCCCCTCGTCAAGTTCTGGTATAAACTCTGAGCCTAAGCGTGGCACAAGCGCAAGGCTTGAGAAAAAACATACCGCTACTATGGCAATTGTGATGCGAGGGTGGTCAACCGTCTTGTGCAGGAGGGGAAGATACCCCTTTTTGATGAATCTTATAACCCGATTTTCTTCCTTAAAAGCCGTAATACCCTTTTTGAATACGAAGGAACATAACACGGGTATAACTGTAATGGCTATAATAAGCGAACCTACCATTGCGAATATCATCGTAAATGCCATGGGTTTAAACATCTTTCCTTCCAAGCCCTGAAGGGTTGCAATGGGAAGATAGACGATGATAATTATCATTACTGCAAAGAAGATGGGTCTGCCCACCTCGTGGGCGGATTCATGGATGGTCTGAGTAATCCCATCTGAGTTTTTTTGTTTTAAAGAAAGGTGTCTAACGATGTTTTCCACCATAACAACAGAGCCGTCAACAATAATTCCAAAATCAAGCGCACCGAGGCTCATTAGAGTAGCTGCAATGCCTGCCTGATACATGGCAGAAAAGGTGAAAAGGGCGGTAAGGGGTATGGAGAATGCCACAAGAAGCGCGCCACGCCAGTTGCCCAGCAGGAGGATTAACAGGGCTACCACTAATATTATTCCGCTTGTAATATTATTCCTTACTGTATGGATGGTTGCGTTAACAAGGTCTGTACGGTCATGAAATGGATTTATTGTAACGCCTGCCGGTAAGTAAGGCTTAATATCTTCTAACTTTTTCTTGAGACGATTCACCACAGTTCGACTATTTTCGTTCTTAAGCAACATTGCCGTGCCAGCCACAACCTCGCCCTTGCCATCCCTCGTTGCGGCGCCATAACGAATCTCAGGACCAACAATCACGTTGCCCAGATTCTTAACAAATATAGGCGTTCCCGACGTCTCATCTACATCAACAACGATGTTCTCTATGTCCTCAATTGTCCTGACGAGCCCAACGCCTCGAATATTATATTGTTCAGAGGCATGCTCGATATACGCCCCGCCAGTATTTACGTTATTCTTAGCAAGCGCCTCAAAGACCTGCCTTAGCGGTATCCTTAAACTAACAAGTTTAGCCGGGTCAATCACTACTTGATACTGCTTAACAAAACCTCCCATACTATTTACTTCTGTAATACCTGGAACGGTTAACAGTTGCAATCTTATTATCCAGTCCTGGATGGTCCTTAATTCCATTGGGGAGAGGTCTTTCCCTTCGACCGTATATCTATATATTTCACCCAAGCCGGTGCTGATGGGACCCATAAGCGGCTGCCCCAAACCTGCTGGAATCCTCTCCTTTGCAATTTGCAGCCTTTCTAAAACCAGTTGTCGTGCAAAATATATGTCCACACTGTCTGCAAATACAACAGTGACCTGAGAAAAGGCAGATTTAGACAGGGAGCGTATTTCGTCAATATAAGGCAATCCACTCATTGCAGACTCTATGGGAAATGTTACAAGCTTCTCTACATCAACAGGACCGAGCCCAGGCACGTCGGTGTTGATTTGAACCTGGTTGGTAGTTACATCCGGTACGGCATCAATGGGCAGGTGTTTGAGTGAATATAACCCAAAACCTATTAACAACAACAGACCCACTAATACAAGAAATCGTTGCTTTATGGCAAAGCCAATGAGCTTTTCAATCATCTTATTAATTCTGTGCCACACAGGGTGGCACGGACAAACTTGTTTGTCCGTGGTATCAAGCTGTTAAGAAGCACGGACGAGCAAAGCTTGTCCATGCCACCCATCTATTAAAGAAGTAAGTTTAATCCGGGCAACCTTCACCAAATTTTTCTTTTTGTAACTCAGACTTTAGGAGGAAGCTGCCTTTTGTAACTACCTTTTGACCGTCCTTAAGCCCTTCCAGGACCTCATAACATTCTGGGGTTGCAGTTCCAAGAAGCACCTTTTTCTTTATGAAATAATTGTCTTTTAGGGGTATAAAGACTATCTTATCAGCCCCGTCGGACTGTACAGAATCCCTGGGTATTATCAAGGCGCCTCCCTTTTCACTCAGATGAATGGCAACTGTTACAAACATGCCCGGTTTAAGTTTACCCGTGGCATTATCAACCTCTGCCTGTACCTTGGTTGTCCTCGTCTTTTCGCTAACCGTGTTGCCTATGTATGTAATCTGTCCTTCAAAGTTCTCGTCCGGATATGCCAGCACTAAAAGCGAAACATTTTGCCCATTTTTAACCTTTGCAAGGTCTTTCTCATATACGTCAAACCAGACCCAAAGACGGGTTAAATCAGCGACCCTGAAGAGACCAAAGCCAACGTCAACCCTTTCTCCAATAACTGCATGCTTTTCGATAACAGTACCGTCAAAAGGCGCTATTATTGGAAGCAAGGACTGAAATTCTTCATGTTCCCGGATTTTTTGAACATCTGAATCCTTCATACCTAACAGGTGCAGCCGTTCCTCAAGGGCACGTAATTCAATCCTTGCCCTTTCGAGTTCAGATTCGGCTTCGATGAAGGTTTTCTGAGAAACAACCTGTTTTTCGGACAGTGTTTTAACCCTGTCGTAATTTTTACCTGCCAGTTCCATCATAGCCTTTGCCTTTAAGTAATCTGATTTTGCCTGGCCAAACTCAATGCTATCAAGCAGTACAACGGTTTCTCCAGCCGTCACCTTATCGCCGAGTCCCTTATATACTTCCTTTATTATGCCAGGGATTCTTGGGGTTATATGAACCTCACGGTCGGGATTTGTGGAAATTTCTCCCGGCGCCTCTATAATCGAGTTTAACGTTGATTCCTTTGCCTCGGCTAATTCAAGCATCCCTTCCTTTTTTAAAAATTCACTATCCACCTTAACGACCCCTACTTCGTATCTGCAGCCGTCGCATTCTATAATTGGTATATTGTGCTCGCAGTTCCCCTCAAGAGCATTATCAATTCTTATATCCTCAACATTCTCAATAATGTCACCCTGAGCGAAGCGAAGGGTCTCGTAACGAGATTCTTCGCTACCGCTCAGAATGACATCAGTATAGACCCCCAAAAACGCTCCACAGAATAGCAGTGAGTAAAAAAGTTTTTTCATTGTTTAACTCCTATGTTTATTCATGGGAAATCTCCGTAATCCTCTTACCTGTTAGTTTCTCTAACTCTGCTATCGTCACATTCAACCCCTTTAATGTAGATATATATGAAGCCCTTGCCTGCGCAAGGGTGCGCTGGGCATCTAATACATCGAGGTAGCTAAACTCCCCCTCTTTGTAGCCCTCGGTTGCGAGATTTAAAGATTGCTCTGCACGGGGAAGTATTTCCTCGATAAACGCCTTTACCTGTTTACCCTGCGCACCATAAGTTGAGAAAGTCTGGTTAAGTTGTAATAAAAGATTGTTGTACAATGTTTTATAATCCCTCTCTGCCTTTCCTACCAGGGCCCTCGATTCAGCAATCTTGCCCTGGTTGCGGTTAAAGATGGGAAAGGGAACTTCGACTGCGAGTCTTGCTATATCTTCTTCAGCTCCACCATCGCGTCCATACCCGGCAGAGACATCAAGGTTTGGAATAACTTCTCTCTTAGCCTGTTTAACTATTGTATTTGCACGCTCAACGTTCTGTTTCCCTGCCTCGAGTAGCGGATAATTCTGTGAAAGATACAGTTGAAGTTTGTCTAAATCTAAAATTGGAGTTTCTTTAGAAAGGGCTCCAACAGGTTCTCTTGATTGTACCTCGGGTTCACCCATAACAGTAAAGAGTCTTTTCTGAGCATTTAGTAATTCCACCTCGGCGTTTGTTCTGTCATTTATTGACCGCGCTGTCTCAACCTCCGCCTTAAAGACCTCTATCTGGGGGATGTCCCCAGCCTCGAACCTCTTTCTTGCGGCGTCTTCTAAATTCCTGGCAATACGAGCGGTTTCCTCTGCAATCTTAAACCCTTCCTTTGCCGCAAGAACCTCATAAAAGGCTCGTTTAGTCTGGCTCATTATGTCGAGTGCTAAAGCTTCGTATTCAAGCTCTGCAACAGTTTTTTCCCTCCTCGCAACCTCAGTACGAAGTCCTCTTTTTCCTCCCGTTTCAAACAACTGGCCTATTCCTAATGTATTTTGCCCCTTTCCCGGGTCTATACCATTAGTCCCATGAGCAGGGACTTCTTCAGCATTATATTGAAGTCTTGGGTTTGGTCTTAATTGAGCCTGTTTGATTCTACCTTCAGCAGCCTCTATGTTTTTACGCATAGCGGCTAATTGAGGGTTCTTTTCCAGCGCAGTCTGTATTGCAGTATCCAGCGTAAGGGTTTCTGGGATTGCTTCGCCTTCGGCTTGCAATGACGACACTGTTCCGCAAACACCTTTATTTGTGTTTATGCAGAACACTGAAAGAAATAATATTAAGACGTATCTCATAATGAGTACTACCAACGATAGTAGAATAATCTAAAATTTTTTTTCATCAGCAAGCGGAGCAATAAAGCGAAAAGACGTCCTCCATAAGGCAGTGTATATATGATAAGCTACTGGCAAGCATTAAAGAAATCGCAACAACAAAGGCAAGTATGGACAATCCGGAAAGGGCAAGGAAACACAGTTTGTAACGATAAGTACGTAGGGGCACGTTGTAACGTGCCCCTACATTTTCCGATGCAACTACCTGTTCTTTACAGAGAAGATTCTCGACCCTTGTCTGTATAAGGGGTTTCTCTCCGTAAAAAGCTGCGCCGGAAATTACCGCATGAAAACCCTTTTGCTGTATCATAACCTCAGCCAGCTTAACTAAAGTCGAAGCGACCTTTTGTCTGGAAGCGACAACCTGTGCAGAAAAATTATCGCAAAAAAGTTCCCGCCGTTCGTACCAACCCTTTAAAAGGGTTCTACACCCCGGATATACCCATGATAAATCAGAAATAAAGGTTAAAATATAAGAAACAAGATTATCGTATCGAAGGACGTGACAATGCTCGTGTGCCAGGATAACTTGCAAGTCATCTTTATTCATTTTGGATACAAGGGTGTCTGAAATCCAAATCCTTGAACGCAGCCATCCTTTTGTAAAACATAATGGTAATTGTGAATTAATCATTCTAACTTCTGGCAATTTATGATTAATAAGCCGTTCAACCTCATTGATGGCATAATTTAGTTTAACTTGCAGTTTTTTATCATATATGGAATTAAGTGAAGAACCGTTTTTAACGGCATTCCACAACCTCCTGAACCAGAATACAATAGTTCCAGCAATCAAAATCGTGGCAATAATTAAGGCAAGGTTATCTAAATGAAAAAGACCTAACGGATGACACAAACTACTTAGCAATGGCTTCTGAACTAAGGCAAGGTTATCTAAATGAAAAAGGCTTAATGGGGTAGAATACCTGGGCGTTGAACAGGGAATATTATCAAACCTGCTAATTATTAAATGTGGAAAGAAGCATATCACTAAAAGACAAATAGTAACCAATACCGGCGCCACAATAGTAAAAACATGCCATATCCCACTCTCACTCTCTTTTATATTACGCCTGTTTAGAAACCTCAAAGGACTCATTAAAAAATACTGATTCCAATTTAGCATTAACCACAAGGCGCAAAGTAATATAAGAAAACACTTCAATGCCTGACATCCCCCTTACCTTTTTCAGAAAGAAGCTTTTTAAGCTCGCTTAGCAGCGCCGGGTTTATCTTCTCAAGATTGCTGACGAAGTGGGCAAGTGATGGTTCCGTTATATCTGGCAGGATGCTATCTAAGACCTGATTAATGCAATTCTGGATAAGCCTCTTTTTGGAATAAACAGGTGAATAAAGATATGCGTTTTTATCCCTTACCCTGCTCAGCAGTCCCTTTTTCCACAACCTGTCCATGGTGGTCATTACCGTTGTATAGGCAATATCCCTTTCCTGCTGTAATTCATTAAATATGTCCCTGACGGCAACACTTTCCCTGCCCCATATCCTCTCAATAACCGCAGTCTCAAGCTCCCCTAAAACCCTTTTCAAACCTTTCTTGTGGAGGTTAAAGTCAACAAAGCCTGCTTTATCGCTTCGTACCATTTTTATGTTCTACCCAAAAAGACAATGTTGCAAAATCTACTATGCGCAATAGTAACACAATTAAACAAAAAGTCAATAATTATTTTCAAACTGGTGTTAGAAAAATTATTTTTTGCTTTTTCGTAGAGTATTGCTACAATAAAACAATTGTATCCCAAAAAAGGAGGCTTCCATGCAAAGGCCAACATGGGTGGAAATAAACCTCGATGCCATCGCCCATAACGTCCGTGCTGTTCGCAAGAAGATTGGCGAGGACATAGAAATCCTTGCCGTTGTAAAGGCAGATGCTTACGGACATGGGGCTATTGAAACAAGCAGGGTTCTATTAAAGAATGGGGTTGAATTGCTTGGTGTAGCGATACCGGAGGAGGGAATAGAACTGCGCAAGGCTGGTATCAACGCTTCAATCATTATTCTCGGCAGCCTATTACCAGAACAATTAGATAGCGTTGTTGCGTTTTCCCTTACGCCAACAATCTGTGACCGCTTTATTGCAAAGGAATTGTCATATCGTGCCCAAAAACTTCTTAAGAAATTAAAGGTTCATGTCAAGATAGATACTGGCATGGGAAGGCTCGGCGTGCGGCATGAAGATGCGGTAAATCTAATAAAGGAAATAAAGCATCTTAATAACCTTGAGATTGAAGGCGTCTATACCCACCTTGCCACGTCTGACGAAAAAGATAAGGGTTTTGCTTACGAACAAATCGGTCTGTTTATAAATGTCCTTAAGCAGTTAGATGCCCAAAATATACACATACCACTTAAACATGCAGCAAATAGCGGGGCAATCCTCGACATCCCAGCATCCTACTTCAATACGGTGCGTCCGGGACTTGTCCTTTATGGGCTGTATCCTTCTAACGAGGTGTCCAGAAGCATAAGGCTGCAGCCTGCCATGACCTTCAAAACAAGGATTGCATATATTAAGGATGTACAGAAAGGCGTTACAATAGGTTATGGAAGAACTTATAAGACCTCTAAACAATCCACGGTTGCTACGTTACCTGTGGGATACGTTGATGGATACAGTCGCAGTTTTTCAAACCGTGGGGAGGTGATTGTTAATGGCTATCGAGCGCCCATTATTGGCCGTGTGTGCATGGATCAGTGTATTATTGATGTGAGTGACATTCCTGATGTTTCGGTAGGCAACGAAGTTATCCTTTATGGGAAATCCGCCTCAGGCGGAGCAGAGGAAATTTCTATTGAGACGGCGGCAAGCCTTATCGGCACTATCCCGTATGAAATCGTCTGTACAATAGGAAAGCGTGTGCCGAGGGTTTACCGTCGCCAGTCGCTTGCCGTTCGTCGTTCGGGTAACGAGTCATGGGTCACGAGTGACGAAATTATTGTTTGACATGCCTTCTTAAATTTGGTTAAATGCGTAACCTGGACGTTCAATCCAAA
>JACQHT010000232.1 GCA_016198835.1 Planctomycetota bacterium
GCTCAAGAGTTTTCGTTCCTAACCGGGTTAGATTTTAGCATGCCCACATTCGTCATGCTCATAATGACCCACCGATGCAATGCAAGGTGTAAACACTGCCATATATGGAAAAACAAGGCATCGGAAGAGCTTACGTCCAAGGATTGGTTTAGGATATTAGATGAATTGCAAGGCTGGCTTGGGCCTGTTTTTATTTCAATTACAGGAGGGGAACCCCTCCTGAAAGAAAATATGATTCTCATATTAAGGCACGCCGTAGAACTTGGTCTGGAGGTAGAGTTCCTGAGCAATGGCTATATAATGGATGACGCAACAGCGCTGGATGTGGTTAAAACTGGGGTACAAGGGGTGCAAATTTCTTTCGATGGGAGCACCCCCGACATGCACAATTTTATTCGCGGAAGAGACGATTTTTTTGAGAGGACAACATCGGCGCTTCAAAGTCTCACAAAATACAGAAACGAGTTTAACCAGAATTTAAAAATTGTAGCCAAAGCGACAATTATGAGTCATAACTTGGATGAACTTGCGGGTATTGCTAAGTGGGCAAAGGATAACAATATTACAGGTGTGAAGTACCAGGCGATTGAACAAATTTACGGTCAGGAAAGAGACCCTGACTGGTACAAGAACTGCGACCTATGGATTAACGACGCCAATAAAGTAATGGAAGTTATAGACGAACTCGTCTCAATGAAATACAATGGCTATCCAATATTAAATACGGTTGAAAACTTAGAGTTCGTAAAGGGATATTTTGCTGAGCCAGAACTTTATACGAGAGAGATACACTCCCATACTTATGGCAATCAAAAAAACAGATGCAAGACGTGGGCAAACACCCTTATGATTTATCCCAATGGTGATTTAAGGATGTGTTATCAGATGAGTCCTTTTGGAAATGTAAAAAACGGATATATAGGAACACTTTGGGGAAAGAGAACTCGCTGTTGGAAAAGACCGTGTAAATATTTTGAACAGGTCTAAGCCGCTGTGTTTTAAAAGAGTACAAAACATGGGCAATATCAAGCATATTTACGAAGCAGGGATTGACAACATGGTGGTTTTGATTTCCACCTCTCTTGATGGGAAAAATTACGTCATGACAAGCGGGACAGTTGCCGAAGTTTCTCATACCCCGCCCTTACTACTGACCAGTATTTGTCCTGAGCGTTATACTCACGATATTATACGCAAATCGAGGGTATTCGCCGTTAATGTTTTATCGAAGAAACAAAAGATGCTGGCAGTAAACTGCGGTAGTAAGTCTGGTCGTGATATTGACAAGTTTAAAGAGTTCCATCTGAAATATAGGTTGGGAGAATGTAAAGTTCCTTTAATTAACGGCTGTCTTGCCAACATAGAATGCAGGGTGGTGGCAGAATATCCACATGGAGACCATACAATTTTTGTGGGTGAAATGGTAGATGCTACTGTGATTGGAAACAGAAAATACTCGTCCCTGCTGCTAAGCGATATGAACACGGTCGGTCCAAGATTTTTATGGGAAATACTGAGAAAAATTCCTGGAATCTTCATTCTCAAGAAAATATTTATCACGCAAAAGAAATGATATGCCTTATACAATAATGCTACTAATGGAATTAAATCCAATGAAATTTGGCTCTCTCGAAGAGTCCGTAGTATCTTTGTCGCTTCGTCTTAGGGATAGAGGCTTCCGAACAATCACAGTCTTTTGCGAACAACCTCCGGAGCACTTGAAAGATAAATTTATTGATGCAGGTTGTATAACTGAACGATTAAATTTAGGAAACAGCGAATTTCAGAAATATTTTCCCCTTTTCAGAATAATTCGAAAATATAAGCCAAACGTTGTTCACATCAGGTTCTGGTCTATTTTTTCTATATTACCAATTATTATTTATTTTTTGGGTGTTAAGAACATTATATATACAGATGAATTCTCAGGTAAAATACACGATATTAATCCATTTAAAAAGATGGTCACCTTTTTACGGAACAAATTTTGTTTGACGTTTGTCAAAAGGGTAGTTGCAGTTTCAAAATTTGTAGAAGGAAGATATGCCAGAATACCCGGAACTAATCCCCGGAAAATGGTCTTAATATATAACGGGGTGAACTTAAACAGGTTCGCTCCATCAACAAAAACGAACGAAGGAAGAAAACAATTTGAAATTCCATCCGAAAATAAAGTAATTACCACTATTGCCCACTTAATTCCAGAAAAGGGGGTTGATTACTTTCTGGAGGCGGCAAAGATTCTATTAGCGTCCGAGAAAACCTTAACTTTTCTGGTAGTCGGGGAAGGCCGTCACCTTAGAAAGTTATTAGACTTAACAAATCGGTTGGAAGTAAATGAAAATGTACGCTTTCTTGGTCTTAGAAACGACACCGATGAAATTCTCAGAGAGACGGACATCTTTGTGTGTCCCTCGGTATGGGATGAAGCCTTTGGGTTAGTAATAGCAGAAGCAATGGGCTGTGGAAAGCCAGTTATTGCTTCAAATGTAGGAGGTATACCGGAATTGATAGAGGATGGTATCACTGGTATTCTAATACCACCTGCGAGACCGAAAGATTTAGCAAAAGCTATTATCACCCTTTTACAAAACAACGAACTTGCTTTAGGAATGGGTCAGGCTGGCAGAAAAAGGGCAGAAGAATATTTTGATGTAAAAAGATGGGTTGATAAGACAATTGCACTTTATGAAGATTGTTTGGCAACATAATCTGTAAGAGTCAAGAAGTAAAGTTAACGCTTAAACGATGCATTAGAAAAATAGCAAGTGATTTTTGAAACACGTAAATAAAGCATTTACATCAGGAGCAACAAAATGAACGATGAGGACCGTTATCGGACCTTAACACGTGATTGGTATCAGTCAGAGAATGTTGCCAAACACTACCATTCGAGTGTTGTTACTGGACCACTCACCCTAAAAAACCTTTCACACAGGATTATCGCTCATCGAGAAATAAAACTGATTTACCACATTTTGGCTGGACTCAACCCAGTTCCAAAAAACATCCTTGACATTCCATGCGGAACAGGCAAGCTCGCAGAAGTGTTTAGGTCTCTCGGCATTCCCGTGGTAGGTGCTGATATTTCTCAAGAAATGTTGAAACTGCTGCAAGACAGAAACCCTGTACAGAAGTCGTATACGGCACTTTTCCGTGCTGACGCTACCCGTTTACCGTATAAGGACAGCGCCTTTGACTGTATTGTGTGTCTCCGGTTACTGCATCGGGTCCCCGATACTGTCAGGCAAAACATGTTTCGGGAACTTGCGCGTGTCGCACGTTGCCATCTTATTCTCTCGGCGGGAGTTAATGACGGCATCCAAGCAGCAAGGCTCTGGCTACGTAATAC
>JACQHT010000227.1 GCA_016198835.1 Planctomycetota bacterium
AAAGAACAAGGCGTTCCGGTGTTTAACTCTGTAAAAGAGGCTGTTGAAGAGACGGATGCAGATGCCTCTGTCATATTTGTTCCAGCCCCCTATGCGGCAGATGCAATCATTGAGGCTGCTGAGGCTGGTATTGGACTTGCAGTTTGTATTACCGAGGGCATACCAACCCTCGACATGCTAAAGGTTAAAAGGTATCTTGCTCGCCATAGCGAGTCTGTCTCAGGCACGACAAGCACTTCCATGCGACTTATTGGACCTAACTGTCCAGGGGTAATAACCCCTGATAAATGCAAGATAGGGATTATGCCGGGATATATACATATTCCAGGCAAGATAGGTGTTGTTTCAAGAAGTGGGACGCTTACCTATGAAGCCGTCTGGCAACTTACCGAAAATAAGATTGGACAGTCAACATGTATCGGTATCGGCGGAGACCCCATCCTCGGCAGCAGCTTTATTGATATTCTTAAGCTTTTTGAGGAAGATAAGGGCACAGAGGCTGTGGTTCTAATTGGCGAGATAGGCGGCAGCGCTGAAGAAGAAGCGGCAGTATTTATAAAGGAACACATGACGAAGCCAGTAATTGCATTTGTTGCGGGGCGGACAGCCCCAAAAGAAAAGCGCATGGGACATGCCGGCGCCATAATTGCTATGGGCAAAGGGACTGCGGAAGGGAAGATTAACGCATTAAAAGATGCAGGCGTTACAGTGGCAGAAAGCCCTGCTGATATAGGGAAAACGGTTTTAAAGAGATTATACGATGGCTAAGAAGAAGGGTATAGTAACAATAAACCACAAATACTGCAAGGTTTGTGGTATTTGCGTAAGTTTTTGTCCGGTGCAGGACCTGGAGATTCGTGAGAACGAGCTTACAGAACTTGGGAAGTGCATAGCGTGTCGTCTGTGTGAGATTTATTGTCCTGATATGGCAATTACAGTTGATGCTGAATCAAGTTTAGCACAAGGGGTAGAAGATGACAAAGCAACTCCTGCAGGGAAATCAAGCGATAGTTCTGGCGGCTGAAAAGGCGGGCCTTACATTTTTTGCTGGCTATCCAATTACACCTGCCTCAGAAATCCTTCACGAACTTGTAAATAGCAGGAAAGTGAAGGTGTTGCAAATGGAAGACGAGATTGCCTCCATTAATGCTGTTATAGGCGCTTCATTAGCTGGAGCGAAGGCAATGACTGCCACTTCAGGACCAGGCTTTTCCCTTATGCAGGAGAGTATCGGCTTGGCGCACATGATGGAGGTGCCGCTTGTGGTCGTTGATGTACAGCGCGTGGGTCCAAGCACAGGTATGCCCACAATGCCAGCACAGGGGGATGTAATACAATCCATACACGGCAGCCATGGGGACTATTTCCCTATAGTATTTTATCCAAACTCTGTAACGGAGCTTTATGAGCATACCTTCAGCGCCTTTAATGCTGCAGAGGAATCAATGAGTCCCGTAGTTCTTTTAAGCGACGGGTATATAAGCCACCTTTATGAAACAGTGGAGTTAAGGGATTTTCCGTCAGTGGAGAGGAAACGGCCGCCACTCGGGACCGGGCATAGGCATTTCACTGGCCTTACCCATAGCAACTCTCGGCCAGTAACCTCCAATCCAGAGGTTCACAGAAGCCTTATATCACGCTTGCAGACGAAACAGTATGAGGTATCGAAGAAATATAATCTTTACGAATACGTTGAGAATGATTCATCCGATACGTTACTGATTTCTTACGGCGCATTATCAAGAACTGCCTACTATTTCAAGGAAAATTATGCTATCTATAGGCCAATAAGAATGTTTCCTGTGATGGAAAATATAAAGGATATTGCAGAGAAGTATGATAATATAGTTGTAATGGAGATGAATGCCGGCCAGTATGTTGGTGAAATAGAAAGAATCTTGCATAGGAATGTTGGACTGATTTCTATTCTCGGTGGCAGAATAGATTTAAAAGAGATTGAGCACAAACTAAGTGCTTATGAAAAGGTTAGGTAGATAACGAGGTTTTATTCTCCTGAGGCGGTTTAAATCAACGAATATAAAATTCGTTGTCTACCGTTTGAATCCGGGAAGGTTAAAATGCGTAGCTTTATGAATTATTTAAGGCAAGAATTACTGCCCACGACGTGGTGTCCAGGCTGTGGAAACGGTATCGTCTTAAAGACCGTGTGCGATGTGCTCGACGAGCTTAACATCCCAAAGAACGAGGTTATAGTAGTGTCTGGAATAGGCTGCTCAGGCAGAAGCGCAGGATACTTTGACCTTGATACTGTGCATACAGCCCATGGCAGGGCAATTCCAGTAGCCGAAGGAATAAAGGCAGCTAATGAGAAGTTAAAGGTGGTTGTTATGAGCGGTGACGGCGACCTGCTTGGCATCGGAGGTAATCACCTGCTTCATGCAACGAGGCGTAATGCAGATATTACTGTTATTTGCTTTGACAACGAGATATACGGGATGACGGGGGGTCAGGTATCCCCAACCACGCGTCTCGGTATCAAGACGCTCACGACTCCGAGAGGCTGTAACGATATACCTGTCAACGTTCAGGCAATTGTCAGGGGACATGACTGCTTCTATGC
>JACQHT010000228.1 GCA_016198835.1 Planctomycetota bacterium
TCAACCTTTTCAGGTAAAAGGACGGGTAAGTCCTTTTCAGGCATGGGAACCGTGCCACATTTATTGCAATAAACTATGGGAATAGGCGCTCCCCAGTACCTTTGCCGAGAGATGAGCCAATCCCTTAGCTTGTAGCTCACTGCCGCTTTACCAATGTCTTTTTTCCCAAGATATTCAATAATCTTTGACATTGCCTGCCTATTTGGCAAGCCGTTAAAGTCTCCTGAATTGACCTGGATGCCATCCCCTATATAAGCTTCTTTCATTGTTTGAGGGTCGAGGCTTTGTCCTTCAGGCTGTATGACAACCCTTATCGAGAGGTTATATTTTTTTGCAAATTCAAAGTCCCGCTGGTCATGCGCAGGAACTGCCATAACCGCTCCAGTTCCATATTCCATGAGGGCATAGTTTGCAACCCAGATAGGCACCTTTTCCCCATTTATCGGGTTTATAGCATGTCTTCCCGTGAAGACCCCTTCCTTTTCCGCCCATTCTGCAGAACGCTCAAGAAAACTCTCACTTTTTGCCTTTTCAACGAAAGCCATTATATCTTTATATGTTTCTGCGCCGGCAACTAATTCCTCAATAATGGGATGCTCAGGGGCAAGTATCATGAATGTAACCCCGTAAAGTGTATCGGGACGGGTGGTAAAGCAACTAATTTTAATCCCCCCTATTCCCCCCTTTATTAAAGGGGGGTGAGGGGGGATTAGAAAGTCAATTCTTGCCCCCTCACTCCTGCCAATCCAGTTCGCCTGCATGAGCTTTACCTTTTCAGGCCATTTGGTGAGCAGCGCCATGTCGTCGAGAAGCCTTTGGGCATAATCTGTGATTTTGAAGAACCACTGCTCAAGTTCTTTTTGTTTGACCTTACTATCGCAGCGTTCGCAAAGGCCATCAATAACCTGCTCATTTGCCAGCACCGTTGCGCAGGAGGGACACCAGTTCACGTATGCCTTTTTCTTGTATGCAAGACCATGTTCGTAAAGTTTTAAGAATATCCATTGCGTCCACTTGTAATAATCAGGCTCGCAGGCTGTAACCTCCCTGTCCCAGTCATAGCCAACCCCCCAGCGGTGGAGTTGCTTCTTCATGGCGCTAATATTGTTTTTTGTGTGAATGCCAGGATGTATGCCGCTCTTAATGGCGGCGTTTTCGGCTGGCAAACCAAAGGCATCCCATCCCATGGGTGAGAGGACGTTATAGCCCTTCATAATCTTATAGCGGGTAACCACATCGCCGATAATGTAATTTCTCCCGTGCCCCACATGCAACGTCCCCGATGGATATGGGAACATCACAAGGCAGTAAAACTTTTCCTTCTTGCTGTTTTCATCGAGACGAAAGAGCCCGATATCATTCCAGAACTTCTGCCATTTCGGCTCGATTTCCTTAAAATTATATTCTCTTTTTGTCATTTTTCTTTATCTTTCAGCTTAACTATGACCAATCACCCATCATCTATAACCCAATATAATTTTAACCACTTTTAGGGCTAATTCAATACAAAACTTTTCATATTGACATTCCATAGGGAATTGAAATAATAGGGTCAGGATAGTTAGATGCTGAACCAAGTTCAGCATGACGTTGCGCTTTTACCTGTCATTCCGAACTTGTTTCGGAATCTCTTTGAATTTCCTGGCTATTAAAGTATGAACGAAAATACGGTCTTGCAACTATGTAATTTTGTAACGAGGGCAGGGGCTACAGAGGCAAAGCTTATTCCGATTAACAGCATAGCGGTAGAACCCTGGGTGCAACTGAAATGCCTTTATGGTTGTCCGAGGTACGGTAAATCCAAAACGTGTCCCCCTTTTTCCCCGAAATATGAAGATACAAAGGTCATACTTGCAAGCTATAAGCAGGCAATCTTGGTTGAAGGGCAACCGCCGGGGCGTGAATTTAACGAGATGCTCCTTAAACTGGAATTACAGGCTAATATTACGGGGTATCACAAGGCATTTGTTATGGGGGCAGGACCTTGCTCGCTTTGTCCTGAATGTCCGCCGGATGAACCATGCATTCAGCCGCACAGGGCAAGACCCTCTATGGAATCATGCGGGATAGACGTCTTCCAGACCGTTCGCAACAACGGCTTTGAAATTAAATTCCTCGAAAAGAAGGGGGAATACGTAAAATATTTTGGGTTGTTGCTTTTGGAGTAAATGCAGCCTATGAATGCAAAAAAAAGCTTAAATCATAAGGTGTATATTCAAGTGCTTCGACAAATGATGCCTGAAAAAAGATTGCTCAAGGCATTTGAGCTGACAGAATTTACAAGGCAACTTTTTGTTCATGGATTGCGCAAAAGATTCCCAGACCTACCAGAGGATGAATTTCAAAATTTACTTTTAAAACGTATGGATAAATGTCACAACAGAAATTATTAAAAAAGGTTATTCAGGTACTTGAAGACGCTGGGATCCAATATATGGTAACAGGGGCTGTCGCTTCAAGCCTGCAAGGCGAGCCACGAACCACCCATGATATAGATATAATAGTCGCCATTCAGGAATCGGATGTAAAGGAATTAGTTAAAGCTTTTCCACCGCCTGGTTATTATTTAGATGAAGCCAGTGCTGTCAATGCAATTAACAAGCATACCATGTTCAACCTAATTGATGCAAAAGAAGGAGATAAGGTTGATTTCTGGATATTAACCAGTGAACCCTTTGACCAATCACGCTTTTCACGGAGGTATATTGAAGAAGTCTTTGGGCTAAGGATGCAGGTTTCGAGTCCTGAAGATACAATCCTTGCAAAATTAAGATGGGCAAAACTTTCTGGAGGTAGTGAGAAACAATTCATTGATGCCCTGCGGGTTTATGAGGTGCAATTTGGGAAACTGGACATAAATTATCTGGAACATTGGGCAAAAAAATTGGATATTGAATCGCTATGGAAACGTTTACAGAATGAAGCTGAAACAGGATAGGACAGCAAAGGGATAGCGAAAAAGGTATTTTGGGTTGCTGCTTTTGGAGTGATTTGGTTCATGGAATTAAATTTGCCAAGATTATCAAGATTTTGCTATCAAATCAAGAAGAGGTATCAAAATGACCATTGAAAGCAAGTGGTTCGATATATTTCTGGATGTTTTATCTTTTGTGCCTAACATGGGCCCGATTGTTCGTAAATTGGATTCTATAAAGAATGATTTGAAATTAAAAGATGTAAAATATGAAATAGAAAAAATCTGGAATGTCATTGATAAGAACCCTTTGTTATCGTTCGAAGTCCCTATTCTCAAGTCCTTGAAATTGATTGAAAATAATGAGTTGGTCCCAAATTTTAACTTTAGAAAAGCCGAGTCCTGTATGGCTCTTCTAAAGGAAATCAATGTTAGATCAAAATTTGGTCGGGAAAACGACCCCTTTATTGAGTGCAACGAATGTATCAGGATAATTAAGAATAATATACCCACTGTTGAAGGTCCGGAAAAAGAGTTAAAACTTGTTGTGCATGAACTTGAAAAAGAAGACTTAATTCACAGACATCCTTACGCTATTATTAGCCCTAAAAAATACTTCTTTTGTAAGACTGACCGTCTTTTTCAAAAATGGGATCCCGTACAGGATGCAAAGAAAGTTGTTGAACTGCTTGTTGACAATAAACAAGATTCTGCTTCACCAGAATATGTTGATAGGCAATTTAAGTGGGGTCCAAGGCGTCTAAATTCTGCAATAGCTTATTTACATTTAAAAAAACGTATCGAGCATAACATTAAACCAGAATCAGGGGAATACTTCCTACCATTGCTAAAGTTGACTAGGGAAGCTTATTTTTTTATAGAAAATAATAAATAAGAACAAAATACGGGCAAAAACAAAATAGATAAAATATCTACTAAACTTGCAGAAATTATATACTGCTCCCTGTTAAGAGGGGAGAAAGGGGTGTGTGCTCAATGCACTCCAAAATAAGAGATTTGTTACATGGCAACACTTTTAGACAAAACCATTGAAAATATAGAAGAGATTAAGATAGATGCGGATGGTGCTATTCGAGCGCGGCTGGATGAGCTTGCCATCCCGAGGAAAAGTCTCGGAAGGCTTGAGGAGCTTGCTATAGTCTATGCCTCTATAAGGGGTACTGCACGGACAAACAAGTTTGTCCATGCCACCCAAATGCACAAGGTAATATTTACTATGGCAGGTGACCATGGGATTGTGGAGGAAGGTGTGAGCCTATTTCCTCAGGAGGTAACAAGGCAGATGGTTCTGAATTTCATCGATGGCGGGGCGGCAATTAATGTGCTGGCAAGGCATGTGGGGGCAAGGGTTATTGTGGTTGATTGTGGTGTGGCATCGGATTTCGGCAATATAACCCCTCCTCAATCCCCCCCTTCGCAAGGGGGGGATAAGGGGGGGTATAACAATAGTACGAGTCCTCGATTTTGCATCAAGAAGATTGGTTACGGGACAAAGAATATGCTTAAGGGTCCTGCTATGTCGAGGGGTGAGGCAATGCGTGCCATCGAGGGAGGCATAGAGGTTTTTGAAGAGGAATTGCCCGATGGAATAGACATTGCAGGTACCGGTGATATGGGCATCGGCAACACCACTCCAAGCAGTGCAATCCTTGCAGTGCTAACAGGGACAGACATTGAAGAGGTTACGGGAAGGGGAACGGGATTGGATGATATTGCGCTTAAAAAGAAAATCGCAACAATCAAGCAGGTTCTTAAAGTCAACAAGCCCGATGTTTCAGACCCCGTAGATGTCCTTGCAAAGGTCGGTGGGTTTGAAATTGGTGCCATTGCAGGGTTATGCCTTGCTGCGGCACGGCACAGGATTCCAGTATTACTTGATGGGTTCATTTCCACTGTGGGTGCTCTTATAGCATGCAGGCTATCTCCGAAGGTAAACAATTATCTTATAGCCTCTCATAAATCGGTTGAAAAAGGACATGGATTCGTGCTTGAGTACCTCGGAAAGAAGCCCCTTCTTGACCTCAACCTTCGACTCGGCGAGGGGACTGGCGCTGCATTGGGGATGAGTCTCGTTGAGGCGGGAGTAAAAATCCTTACCCAGATGGCAACTTTTAGTAATGCTAAAGTAAGCAAGCCCCAACCAACATGAAAAAATGGGCAATAACTTTGCACCCTTTGCGTGAAAAAAACGTATTTCTCGCAAAGAACACAAACCAAGCGCAAAGAACGCAAAGATAGGGGAAAATGTAAATGAGAATAGCAATCATAGGTCTTCCACAGAGTGGCAAGACAACAATTTTTAATGCGCTAACCGGCGCCCATAAAGAAACGGGTGTACATGGGACAGGGCACGTTGGGACAAACGTTGCCGTGGTAAGGGTGCCAGACGAGCGTATGGAATTTTTAAGGCAGATGTACAACCCTAAGAAATTTACCTTAGCCACCGTTGAATTCATAGACGTAGGTGATATTTTTGCAGAAAAAAGTGCCGGTAAGCCTGAGGTGGCAACTGCTATGGGCTTACTCAGGGAGTCCGATGCAATTATTGAGGTCGTAAGGGTATTTAAAGATGACAGCGTGCCGCATCCCAAGGGCTCAATTGACCCGCAAAGGGATTTAAGGGAAATATATTCAGAATTACTTATAACGGATTTAGGGATTGTTGAAAAGAGGGTGGATAGGCTTAAGAAATCCATCACCAAGCCCGCAAAGACTCAGCAGCAGGATAAAGAGGAGCTTGAGATGTTACTCAAGTGCAAGGATGCGCTCGAAAAGGAGCACGGGATTGGTAGCGTTCATTTAACCGATGTGCAGAAGAAGACTGTAAAAAGCTTCTGCTTTCTTACGCAGAAACCCAGAATAGTTGTCCTAAACATAGGTGAAGACCAATTAGGAGACAAAACCATTGAAAAGGGCATATCAGACGCAGCAGGTGTAATAAGCATGTGCGGTAAGCTTGAGATGGAGCTGGAAGGATTGGAGGAGCAGGAGCGGGGAGAATTTCTGAAGGACATGGGGATTGATGAACTGTCAGCCAGTAAGTTAATAAGGTTATCGTACGAGATATTGCATCTCTGCTCATTCTTCACGGTTGGAGAGGATGAGGTAAGGGCATGGACTATCTCTGAGGGCGATAATGCTCCAACTGCGGCAGGAAAGGTTCACACCGATATGGCACGTGGATTCATCAGGGCAGAGGTTGTGCATTTTGACGATTTAAAACAACTTGGCTCCATGAAAGATTTAAAGGCACATGGTAAGCTAAGACTTGAGGGTAAGGACTATATTGTAAAGGACGGGGATATAATAAATTTTCGTTTCAGCGTTTAGGGGGAAATGTTATTGCCTGCCGTAGGGGCAGGTTTTAAACCTGCCCCTACATTACGTAACAGACATCTAATGAATGCAGAGATTATTTCCGTAGGCACTGAACTCCTTTTGGGTCAGGTCCTTGATACAAATGCCGCTTATCTTGCCAGAAGGCTTGCTGAATATGGATTTAATGTCCGATACAAGACCGCGGTAGGGGATGATATTACTGCCTTAAGGACGGCTCTCCAGATAGCAACCGAAAGGGCAGAATTCATTATAATCACAGGAGGATTAGGTCCCACGGAGGATGACGTTACACGGCAAGCGATTGCTGCATTCCTCGGTGTAGAACTAAGCCTCAACGAAGAGGTTTTTCGTCATGTTCAAGAACTATTTGTATTACGTCATATCGAAATGCCCCCTGCTAATAAGATTCAAGCGATGATACCAACTGGCGGAACGATTATTCCTAATAAAGTCGGCACTGCATCAGGATTTGCTGTAAACTTTAAAGGAGCGGAGATTATCTGCTTGCCAGGCGTGCCTGCCGAGATGAAGCAGATGTTTGAAGAATGGGTTGTTACTCACGTCCTGAAAAAAACAGGATTGGGGAGAACGAAAGTTCTGAGGCATATTCATACATTAGGGATGTCAGAGTCTATGGTGAATGAAAAAATTAAGCACTTGATGAAGCAGGGTAATAATCCGAGAGCAGGTACGATGGTCAGCGAAGGTATTGTATCTATTTGCCTTTATGCAGATGCTGAGTCGAGGACTAAGGCACTTGAGCTTCTTGGCGCCACAGAGCGAGAGGTTCGGCATCTTCTCGGTGAGGCTGTTTTTGGTATTGATGAGGAAAGGCTTGAACATGCCGTTGCGTATTTGCTGAAGAGGAGTGATAAAACGATTGCAACTGCGGAGTCGTGTACTGGAGGCCTTGTATCGGACTTGCTGACTAACGTGCCTGGCATTTCAAACTATTTTATTGAAGGAGTCGTGGCTTATAGTAATAAGGCTAAGGTTGAA
>JACQHT010000230.1 GCA_016198835.1 Planctomycetota bacterium
ATTGCTAAGCATAAGCAGGAAAAGCGCCACAAGCCATAAATATATCCTCGAAAACATAAGAGAACAATTAATTATATCAACCGACGTTATTTCAAAGCTTTTCAAGGTTGCCTATCAGCGTAAGGAGCACGAAGAAGAACTTATTGCCAAAAATAAGGATTTAGAAAAGAGTAATCAAGTATTGACACAAAGACTGAAGCAATTCATTTAAACAGGCAAAAAATGTAGGGGCAACCCTTGCGGTTGCCCGAAAAAATAATATGGAAGGCACAAGGCCTGCCCCTACATTAGCATGAAAACTACCGATAAAAGGTTCTTTGAGCATGCATGGGTAAAGACGCTGACGATAGTCGTTTCTATCGGCATGTTTCTGGCAATTTGCTATTTTTTAAAAGGTGTGTTAATTTCCCTGCTGTTGGCGTTCACTGTGGCATATATCTTCGACCCCGTAGTGGATTTTATTGAACACCGGAAGCTATTCCTTTCAAACAAGCACATTCCACGCTCTGCAGCAATCGCTGTACTTATAACTACGATGACACTCATAGGCGGTGGAATACTCACGTATGCAATTCCAAAAACTATAAGTGGGGGACGACAGGTGGTGGTCGCTTTAAGGGTTAAATACCCGGATTATCAGAAATGGGTTGAGGGGTTAATCGAGAAGTACGGACAAACTGCCATTACGGCGATATTAAAGCCTCAATTAGAAGGCGAATCAGAATTTGGAGTTCGGAGTTCAGAGTCCAAAGTAGAAAAGGAACATCCAGAGTTAAAAAGGGACCTCTTAGAGGCAATTCCTGACCTGAAGAAATACGCCCCACACGTGATAGGTTTTGTCTTCGGGGCTATAAAACGTGTCTTTTACAGCACCTTCGGTTTCATAGGAATGTTGACCAATTTTATAATATTCAGCGTGGTGAGCGTATATTTATTAAAAGATTTCAACCCAATCAAAACACGGATAAGAGAGCTAATTCCTTTGACGAGGCGGCAACGGGTTGTAGAGACGGTCTCTAAGGTGGATGATAACCTGAGAGGATTTTTCAGGGGCCAGATTACGGTATGTATGATACTTTCACTTATATACAGCATCGGCTTGACGATAGCAGGGGTGCCGTTAGCTTTCCTTATAGGCTTTATCGGGGGCATAGGGAACATAGTACCCTACCTGGGAACAATCGCAGGGATAACGCTGGGGATGTTACTGTCCTTAATCCAACACCATGACTTGAGGCATCTGATATATGTCGTTATGGTTTTTGGGATTGGACAACTGTTAGATGGAACCCTTCTTACGCCAAAGATAGTGGGAGGAAGGCTCGGGCTCAGTCCTGTAGTAATAATAGTCTCAATACTTATCTGGAGTCAGCTACTTGGTTTTCTGGGCCTTCTTTTGGCAGTACCAATAACCTCTGTAGCCAAGGTATTTATTGACGAGCTTATTGCCAAATACAAAGCGTCTGTTGTTTACAAGGGTAGTGAGCCAAAATAGTAAGTTCTTTTACCTTTGAGAATGTACTTTATTATAGATCGGCTATAATGCGTAAAAGGGATAACTTAACTGAAATATGCCATTTATTCTGTATCCTGTTTTCTGTTTTTCCTGTGTTTATTACAAGGTCATCTTATAGCCAGTGGGACGTTACCTATGGGGGAAATTCTCATGATAGTGCCAATTCCATCCAGCAGACCCATGACGGTGGCTACGTTGTGGCTGGTTGGACAAATTCTTTCGGTGCTGGAGACTATGACTTCTTGGTATTGGGGCTTACTTCTAACGGTGATGTCCAATGGCAGAAAACATACGGTGGAGGTTCTTCCGATTATACCAATTCCATCCAGCAAACCGATGACGATGGCTACATTGTAGCTGGTGAAACACGGTCCTTTGGCGCTGGAAGCGAGGACTTCTGGGTATTGAAGCTCAATGCGGATGGTGATGTTCTGTGGCAAAACACCTACGGAGGAAGTTATTCTGATAATGCCCCTTCTGTCCAGCAAACCCGTGATGGCGGCTATATCTTGGCTGGTTACACACGGTCCTTTGGCGCTGGAAATGCGGATTTCTGGGTATTGAAACTTGCTTCTAATGGCGACATCCAGTGGCAGAAAACATACGGAAAAAGTAGCGATGATGTGGTTAATTCTATCCGACAGACCAGTGACGGTGGCTACATTATGGCTGGGTTTACAAATTCCTTCGGCGCTGCAGGCTATAACTTTTGGGTATTGAAGCTCTATGCAAACGGTGATATCGAGTGGCAAAACACCTATGGGGGAGGCCTTTGGGACTATGCCAATTCCATCCAGCCGACCAGTGACGGCTATATTGTTGCTGGTTACGCAGGCTCCTTTGGTAATGGAGGATTTGACATCTGGGTATTGAAGCTTTCTTCTAATGGCGACATCCAGTGGCAAAAGACATACGGGGGAGGCGCTTCTGATTGGGCAGATTCCATCCAGCAGACCGATGACGGTGGCTACATTGTAGCTGGTGAAACACGGTCCTTCGGTGCTGGAAACGAGGACTTCTGGGTATTGAAGCTCAATCAATTCGGGTCAACAGACCCGTTCTGTAACTTTGCAGGGGATACTAACGTTTCTGGGGTAGGTAGTAGTAACATCACAGTTGTCGAGCCCAATATCAGTATTAACAATAGTAACGTAACTCCACAAAATACCGCAGCAGAGATTTATGTTACAAACCTCTTGGTAGACTTTCCTTGTTATGTGACTACAAGCACAACAACCACTACGACTACCACAACTATAAGGACAACCAGAACTACGTCTACTACAACTACGACAACATTGCCACCAAAGATATGTCGTACATGTATTTCGTTTCGCTTAAAAGAGGGTAAAACTAAATGTAAGACATTCTTGGTATGGAATTGTGGGAAAGGGACGTTGAACTGGACGGTAAGTGAGGGCTGCAACTGGCTGACACTCAGTCCATCAAATGGAACATCAACAAGAAGTAAGGATAAGGTTACGGCTTGTATTGATACTACTGGAATGGCTAAGGATGATTATGAATGTACGGTAACCATTACTGTAGATGGCGCTTCAAACTCTCCACAAACGTGTGTAATTAAGGTGATGGTTAGATAAGGAACTCTCATCTGCCCTCCAGGCGGAGGTTGTAACAGGCAGCGATGGTTGTTATCGCTTCACCAATCTCGAGGATGGCGTATACAACTTAAAGGTAAAGGGTTGCAAAGGTGGAGGCACAAAAACTGTAGTTATTATTGGCGGTAGCAAGGAGAATGGCAATAATTTCCAGTGCAGATAGCGTAACCTTTAGGTAAAATCCCAGTCTACCCCTCCCCGTCAACGGGGAGGGAGCCTTCGGTATTATATAGCATATCTGCCCCTGGATTATGGGCGCTATAGCGTTTATAAGCTAAGGCTTTATTGATATTTGCGTAGCAGTAGATGCATCCATGCGGGCAGGTGTCATATGCCCCAATATCCCTGCTCACCACGCAGCCACATTCCTTCCGTGTAGGATTTACCTTAGTCTGCTTGGGCTTATGAGGAAAGAGCGTATATAAAAGCTCCCCATCAATGCACTGTGCCTTCTTTATTCTGTCAGAAACAAGATAATCACCACAGCAGGAGTAAAGGGTAATACCATATTTGCCTGCAATATCGGCGAGGTCATTAGCAAGAGAAATCTTAAATGTTCTATCAGGGTCCGTGCAAATTACATGTTGGGCGCTTTTTGTAAATCCGCCATTTTTGGGGCGAGCAAGTTTCAGCAGATTTTTCCGAACCTTTTCATAAAGGCATACGAAGCTGAAGTAGCATCGTTCTGTTGTCCCTTTAAGATGGGCAGCAATCTCAGCAAAACTTTTCTTATAATAATCGGCTCCCGTGATGTTGGAGATAATTATGGGGTCAAAGCGCCACAAGACGCGCTTTGGTCCGTATCGCTCAGAAAGCATTTTAAATGTCTTAATTGCCTCTTTAGCAGGGGGAACATGCCCTTCAAATAATCCGCCTAAGGCGGAAAGACCTGTTATTGTAAAGTGAAAATAAAAATCATATCCCCTCGATTCTAACTCCGTCAGGTGTTTTATCATAGGCTTGTAGTCCTTTGACCAGAAGACGAATGCATGAACGTCCTCTGGCAAAAGGGACACCTCATATTGCTGCCCACCAAAAGGATTAGCATATCTTACCCGACCCTCGCGCACCCGGTTCATAAACCACGTGCTATAGAATGCGGGGACATCTGTCCGCCTGCTCACCGAGATAATATTCATCCTAAAATTAAAGATACATCAGACATCGGGCTTGTGTCAATAACCTCTTCCAAAAAATACTTGATATTTTCACTACAAAGGTGTATATTTGATGTTTGTACACTTGAACAACTGTTCACATATCTTTCTTTTTGAAGGGGAATCTAATGCTAAAGGTTAAAAGCCGTATGGATGACGTCTGTGAGGTGCATTTTATTGATGAACGGAAGGCAAAAGCCGTTAAAAGGTTGATGAAGCCGGAAAGGACTATTTATAACCTTGCGGAAACATTTGCAGCCCTCGGAGACCCTACGAGGCTTAAAATTATCTTTGCCCTCTTTAAAGAAGAATTGTGCGTTTGTGATATCGCCCATCTTCTCTGTATCAGCACATCTGCCGTTTCGCACCAGTTAAGGATACTTAGAAATCTGCGCCTTGTAAAATATCATAAAGCAGGAAGGATAGCTTACTATTCCTTAGACGATGAACACATAGGGCAGATTTTTAATGAAGGTCTTAAACACGTGGAAGAAAAAAGGTAGAAATAAAGGTTTCTAATATGAGCGAAGGGAAGAAGACAATAGAATTGCGTATCAACGG
>JACQHT010000234.1 GCA_016198835.1 Planctomycetota bacterium
CAATGTAAGATTCAGGATCAATTGGGAAACTGGAGTTGATACGCTTTTTGAGGGACCATTGCCACTTGAATTTAATGACTGAGCAATTATAACCCCCCCCTTCCCCCCCCATTTCTCAAAGGGAAATAATGGGGGATTTGATAAAGGGGATTTTTGTAAGAGCAAAATTAAGAGTTAAAATCTTTTCATAGCAGGGGCAGACACTGAAATAAATTCAGTGCCTGCCCTGTCGTGCCTATTATGTAGTGCAACAAAGTTTCCATAAAATGAGATTCTTCGCTATCGCTCAGAATAACGACAGTGTTGTCACCATGAGCGTAGCGAAGGGTCTGCTTTTGCATTGACATGGTCAAAGCAGTCCAAAATGAGGTTTTAAAAGATGTCTGCACAACGAGCATCGCCAGTAAGACACTGGAAACATCCGTATATTTCCATTAATCCAGCAGTATCAAAAGGCAGTCCCGTAATTTCAGGTACAAGAGTAAGGGTAATAGACATAGCAATAGAATACGATAGACTCGGGCTTACCCCTGACCAGATTATAGATGCCCATCCGCATTTAAACCTTGAAGCAGTGCACGACGCTCTTTCATATTACTATGAAAATAGAGATTCTATTGACGAGGAGATAAGAACAAAAAAGGAAATTATCGAAAAAATTGCAAAAAAGAGTTCGACAATTTTGAAGAAAGCCGTTGGCTAAACTTACATTTTATATAAACGAGAGCGTCAATGTTGCTGTTGGGGAAGGACTTAAAAGACGAGGGGTTAAAGTCATAACTGCAAGGGATGCTGGCAATCTGGGACTTTCAGACAAAGAGCAACTCAACTATGCAACAAGTAAGAACCTTGTTATTGTGACACACGATGACGATTTTCTATCAATGGCAATGAACTTTGAACATAAAGGCATCGTATACGTTCATCAACAAACGTATAGTATAGGAGATTTAATAAGAAGGCTAAAATTACTCTGGGATATTGCAGAACAAAAAGACCTTCTAAATCATGTGGAATTTTTGTAAGCACGCGAGCCATTTTGATTTCTACCACCGCGATAACATTTACAAAATATAATTATCAGGTCGGATCTAATTCCGAAACCAGGTTCAGGACCTGCCCTGTTTACAAAACCAAGGGTGGCATGGACAAGCTCTGCTTGTCCGTGCATCTCATTTTACTAAACCACGAACAAATAAATTTGTTCCGCCTGAGGCGGACCACCCGTTTTTGCATTGACATGGTCAATGTACTTTTAACGAGACTCGATATGTCCTTAACTAAGAAAAAACCGAAGCATGCCCTGAACGTGATTCACGGGACGGTTACTTTTCCTCTTACCGTTTTTGAAACGGCAGATACAAAAGAAGACCTTGAAGACTGGCTCTTATCACAAAATCCTGAGTTTATAAAAAAAATGCGTAAAGCAAGACAGGAGGATATTCAGGGTAAAGGCAAGGATTGGGAATGTATTAAGAAAGAACTATGTATAAAGTAACATTCTTGTCCGATGCCGAAGTATCCTTTAAAAAACTGATAAACCCATACAAAAAAGAATTGCTGAAAAAATTGACTGGCTTGCAGAGAACGCTGATAAATTAGTTCATCATCCTCTTACATCTTTACCGGACGACTTACGTGGATTGTACAGGAAGAGGGTTGGTGATTATCGCATACTTTATTGGGTTTACAATGAAGCAAAACACATAAAGGTTTATGACATTGAGCATAGAGGCAAGAATTACTACTCTATAAAAAGGTGACGTCTTTTTCGATGGAACGACGACATTAAAAACAAGCCGTTCTAACAGGGCAGGGGCAACAAAAATCTCTGTCCTGTTGCGCCTTATGGAGAGGGGTGGCATGGACAAGCTCTGCTTGTCCGTGCATCTCATTTTACTAAACCACGGACAAATAAATTTGTTCCGCCTGAGGCGGACCACCCGTTTTTGCATTAACATTGTTAAGATGGTACAATAAATTAAAGGGGTTTCACGGAAACATTTATGAAATACAAAGTAAATCTAAAGAAAACAGATGAAGGTTATGCAGTCTGGGTTCCTGGACTACCAGGTTGTTGGTCTCAAGGACAAACGGAGGCAGAAGCTTTAGAAAATATTAAAGATGCTATAAAAGCGTACCTGGAGACTGTAGAAGAGTTAAGTAAAGATAAGGAATCTCGTTATGTAGAAGTTGGGTAAACTATGCCTAAACTGCCGGGTGTAAATCACCAACGAGCCGTGAAGGCTTTTGAAAAGGTAGGTTTTTGGATTGTAAGGCAAGGGAAACATATAACAATGACAAATGGAGAACGTATTATCATTATCCCAAGAGCAAATCCAATTAACGCTTTTACAATGGCAGGTATTGTAAAAGATGCAGGTCTTAGTATTGAAGAATTCAAGAAGCTTTTATAAGGATTGAAAATAAGCAAACAGACTATGAAGGAATCTTTAAGATATTTACAAAATGCAAAGATGATACTTAGCCACGTCCCCATCGAGGACAATAATTTTGTAGACCTTAAACCTGTAAGAAAGGCGTTTGGCACTGCATATCTGGCCGTATTAGAGGCAATTAATGAATCATTAATAAAAAAAGGGCTTGGCAAAAAAGAATTGCCTAAATCTGTTGATGGGTATAGAATGGCATTACAGAAATATTTTGCTGTTCATAATGGTAAACTTTTAAGGGATTTCGAGCGCCTTTACGATACACTACACATCGCAGGATACTATAGGGGACTTATCGGCAATGCAACCTTAGTAAAAGACGCCTTCAAGGCGGCAAGAGAATTTATCGAGAAGATAAAGTTGTAGGGGTGAACCTGTGTGTTCGCCCAGATAATGGGCAGACACGCAGGTCTGCCCCTACGAGGACGCTACACGTCTCCCTATTTTGAAATTGGAAAGCCTATGAGATTGATATATTACCCCCTCATATTCATAGCAGTCTTTCTACCCCTGATAGAAAAACCACGCCTTGCATTCCCTGAAGAGGAAGCAGTGAGACCAAAGATACATCTCAATCTTGAGCAGGCAGTTGACCTTGCCTTCAGGAATAACCGAACCCTTATGTTTTCCGGAGACTCAGTACAAATCTCACAATATGGTCTCGAAAGCGCAAAATCGGAGTTTGAAATACAGCCAGTACCGACAGGAGGAATAGCCTACGATTCCGAGGCTGGCGGCTTGCAGCAAAACTATGGCATGGATGTCACCAAAAAACTAAAGGAGGGTACAATAGTTGGAACAGGTTTAACCACCAGCATCTCTTCAACCCAGAAAGCAAGTGACCTAAATTTTTCCATTACTCAGCCGCTTCTAAGGGGCTTTGGACGGTCAATTGTTACCAATTCACTTGTTGACGCTGAGAGAAGCACCGTAACAACACAGCGCTTCTACGAACTGACAAAGGAAGGACTGGCTGTGGACGTTATAAGGCAGTATTACGAAATTATTAAACAACAAAAGATTTTTGAGATAAATGAGACGGCGCTGAAACGGGAAAAGATAGTGCTGGAATCGGCAAAGGCACGGCTTGCGGTGGGATTGGCATCGAGGCTCGACGTATCGAGGGCTGAGATACAGGTACAGCAGGCAGAAGAAAGCCTTATTAACGCAAAACAAAATCTCGGCAATGTCCAGGATAGTTTCAAGGTCCTTCTTAACCTTCCTGTTAATGCAGATTTGGAGCTTGTTCCCGAAATTGATTATCCACCCCTCGGAGTAGTTGAATCCGAGGCAATAGCTACGTCTATGAACTACAGGCTTGATTTAATCGAGGCGTCAGACCAAATCTGGGATACAAAGCGTGACTTGAAGGTAGCCAAGAATAATATATTGCCCGGTCTCGACCTCGTTTTAGGCTACACACTTTCAGGCGCTGGGGATACCGTTGGCAGCAGTTTTGATCTTAAAGACTCTGGCATTCTGATTGGCTTTCAAACCTCCGCAACAAACTTGAACAGGAAGCGTGAACGTGCGTCATATAAAACAGCTCAGATTAATGTAGTTTCCAGACAACGTGCTTACAACCTCCTTGTAGATACAATCATACGGGAAGTCAGGGATGGTATCAGGACACTGGAGAACCGATATAAAAATATTCCAATACAAAAGAAAGCCTTAGATGAGGCGAAAAGTGGGTTAGACGTTGCTAATGAACGTTATAAACGAAACCTTGCGGATAACTTCGATATCGTTAATGCAGAAACGAGTCTATTAAGGGCAGAGGTGGGGCATATAACGGCTATAACGGATTATATTGTTGAACATGTAAGATTCAGAAAGACCGTAGGCACACTTACAGAAAAGCCAGAAATACTTTTAAGACGACACGAATTGTAGGGATGTTCATATTTAGAGCGTGAGGTGAAAAATGTCACTTGCATTAGAAGAAATAAAAAAAGCAATCACGAAACTACCGAAGGATGAATTAATTAATCTTGATAAAGAGATACATAAGTATATAGAAACCTTAATGATGATGGGAGGGGCTGAAACAGCATTTTCAGAGTGGATGGACCCTGAGGAAGATATCTATAGCGAAAGTGTATAGAAGTGGTGATATAATATTGATAAATTTCCCCTTCACTAATCTTATTGGCTCAAAAGTAAGGCCTGCATTAGTCATTGTAGAGAAGAAAGAGGACATAATTGTTATTGGAGTCTTTTCAAAAGTTCCTGGTGTTATAGAAGATTCATGGTTTCTTTTAGAAGAAGATATAAAGGGGTTTAACCAGACAGGATTAAAGAAAAGGTCTGTAATAAAAACAGAAAAGATAGCCGTAATTCACAATTCTATCGTGAAGAAGAAACTTGGGAATTTACCTGATAATATCTTTGTCGCAGTTAAAGAAAAACTAAGGAAGACATTAAATTTGTAAAAAGAGTTACAATGAACACAAGAACAATCATTTGCGCATTATCTGTTACATTCTTATCATTAGGAACATTTTCGTTCCTACCGTGGCGGTGGTCCAATAATGTAGAAGACAGTAGTATCTCAACCGTGCCAGTCAGGCAAGGCGACCTGGTTGTAAAGATTGCAGAAACTGGGGTATTAAGGTCGCTTCGCTCCGTTTCCTTAGCCAGTGAGATACCGAGCAACAAGGCAAAGATTGCCTGGATTACTCCCGAAGGCAGTTACGTAGAAAAGGACGCAGTCCTTGTGCAGTTTGATAAGGCGCCCTTTGAGGAGGCAATAGAGAGATACGAGGCGTCTGTAAAGGAGGCGGAGGCGACGCTTGCACAGGCAAATGAAGACCTCAAGCTTGAGCAGGCTAACAGCGCTCAGGCGGTTGAGACCGCCAAACACAAGGTGTTTCTTCTTGAAATGGGGTTAAAAAATATTCTGGAAGGCGAGGGGTATCTGAAACTCAAAGAAATAGAAGCGCAAAAGGAGCAAGCCGATGCGGAACTTGTCCAGGCTGAAAGTTATTTTCGCGACCTTAAAGAACTGCTTCAAAAGGGCTGGGTTAGTCAAAACGAGCTGGATAAGGCAAGGCTTCAGCTCGATAAGGCAAAGAGTGCGGCAGAATTGACAGGACTCAGGGCAAATATATACAAAGAATATGTCTATCCTGCCGAAAAGGAGAAGGCAGAGGCTGAATTGAGAAAGGCGAAGGACGAGCTCGTTGAATTACAAAAAATGACATATTATAGGATTCTTCGCGCCCAGGCAGGTCTTGACCTTGCCGGTGGGAAACTGGCAGTGGCTAAAAAGAAACTTGAGGATACAAAAAATGAACTTGAAAAGACCACACTTAAAGCCCCTATAGCAGGTTTTGTTGTGTATAAAGAATTATACATCTCAGGGGAAAAACGAAAGGTAAGAATAGGAGATTCTGTCTGGAGCGACCAGGACATAATTCTAATACCTGACATTTCAAAGATGGCAGTCGAAACACGCATAAGAGAGGTGGATATACATAAGGTTAAGACGGGACAGGATGTGTCGGTGCGGGTGGATGCCTATCCTGATTTGGCATTGCACGGCAATGTAGAACTCATCGGAACCCTTGCAGAAAAAGAAGAGGGTTTAAATGCCGTAAGTAAGTTCTTTAATCTCTATATAATTATCAAAGAGTCTGACCAAAGACTCCGCCCGGGAATGACTGCGAGGGCTGAACTTCTCGTAGATAAGTTAAAGAACGTCTTGTATGTGCCGCTTGAGGCGGTCTATCTTAAGGATGGCGCTTATGTATGTTACGTCTTGTCAAATGATACCGTATCTGTAAGAACCGTTACATTGGGTAACAGCAATGATGAGTTTGTAACAATCGAGAGCGGACTCAAAGAAGACGAAAGGGTTTGCCTGACCGAACCCGCCAGGATGCTTGAAATCTTTGAAAAAACCACCGGTACAATTACATCCCGGGAATCTTCATCCCATACCATAAAATATAGTTTAGACCACAAATCCATTAAATCCATTGACTCTAATTGAAGTAGCCAATTTAACAAAGACTTATCTGATTGGGATGGCAGAAGTTCATGCCCTTTCTAATATTTCTTTCGTGGTAGAGCGTGGCGAATTTATTGCCATAATGGGGCCGTCAGGGTCTGGCAAGTCAACGCTTATGCATATCCTCGGATGCTTAGACCGCCCTACCTCTGGAAGCTATTATCTGGACAACAGCGATGTTACCGCTCTTAGTAATAAAGAACTTTCCATCATCAGAAATCACAGGATAGGTTTTGTCTTCCAATCGTACAACCTCATCTTTCAGTTGAATGTTATTGAGAATGTTGAGGTGCCACTTATTTATAACCGAATGTCACTAAATTATGACAGCGGGATGGATAAATGTTTAAAGGCTATAAGAGCAGTGGGGTTAAATGAAAGGCTGAGGCATCGCCCTTCCGAACTATCCGGAGGAGAAATGCAGCGGGTTGCAATTGCACGGGCACTTGTAAATGACCCTTTAATAATCCTTGCGGATGAGCCAACGGGTAACCTCGATAGTAAGACAGGCGAAGAAATTATGGGAATTCTAAAAGGCCTTAATGATGAAGGCCGCACTGTAATAGTGGTAACACATGATGAGAAGGTTGCGTCTCATGCAAATCGTACAATTAAATTAAAAGATGGTTCAATATTAGTAGATAGTAGACAGTAGATAGGTAACAGGATGCGTACATGGAAGATTATATTTGCAGGTATCAAATCCCTTGCGCTTCACAAGCTGAGGTCTGTCCTGAGTATCCTCGGAATAGTCTTTGGCGTTGCTGCTGTTGTGGCAATGCTATCCATCGGTGAAGGGGCAAGACAGGAAGCGCTTGAACAAATAGAACTGTTAGGCACAAATAACATTACAATTCACGCACTTGCCCTCACTGAATCACAAATAATGGAAGCAAAAAAGAACCTTTCTTCCGGCCTTACAGCCACAGATGCCTCCAGATTGGTCGAGATATGTCCGGGTATTTCCTTTATTGCGCCGTTAAAGATTATCAATATTGAAAGCACCTACGAAAACAGGGAATCCTTAGCTCCGGTTGTCGGAACTACTCCGGATTATCCTGCAGTAAGGAACGTTTCTGTAGATAAGGGGAGATTCATTACCCTTCTGGATATTGAGGAAAACAAGCGGGTATGCGTTCTCGGCGCTGACGTAGCAAAGACGTTCTTCCCGGTTGATTCGCCTTTGGGAAGTATGATTAGATTGGGTTCAGACTGGTATAACGTGATTGGCGTATTACAAAAAAAGGCTGTTACTCGCAAGAGCCGAGCAACGAGAGACGGGCAACGAGCGACGGGTTCAATTACCCCTCGTAACATTAATAACGATATTTATATTCCAC
This sequence comes from Planctomycetota bacterium, assembly GCA_016198835.1. Taxonomy (GTDB): domain Bacteria; phylum Planctomycetota; class Brocadiia; order Brocadiales; family Subterrananammoxibiaceae; genus Subterrananammoxibius; species Subterrananammoxibius californiae. The sequence continues at coordinate 7,809 of JACQHT010000234.1, forward strand.
TCTCAGTGAGCGTATTGGTTAGCCCAACACGGGGCTCAGAGATTGCCGTGGACGAGATAGGCATCCGTATTAACGAGGCTAACAAGGTTCAAGAGTCTGCTAACATAATAAAGACCATACTAACAAGACTTCACAATAAGGTACAGGACTACGAAATTATTGTTCCCGTAGAACTGCTAAGACAAAGTCAAAGCACCCAGCGCATATTTAATATTGTACTCGGTGCTATTGCTGGTATTTCCCTCTTGACAGGTGGCATAGGGATTATGAACATCATGCTTGCTACGGTTTCAGAAAGGACTAAAGAGATTGGTATCAGGGCTGCGCTTGGCGCAACGAGGCTGGATATTCTATTCCAGTTCTTGATTGAAACCTTACTGCTGACCGTTGCCGGCGGTATAATAGGCATCCTTTTAGGCATATTCGGGGCGTACACCATAAATATCTATGCTGAGTGGAGGACGGTTGTCTCCTTTACGGCAATTATTATCGCCTCACTCATGTCTGCGATTGTGGGGCTACTGTTTGGTCTTCTCCCAGCCTATAAGGCTGCCAGAATGGATCCCATTGCGGCATTAAGGTTTGAATAGGTTACTTTTTTTGAAAAAAGCAACCTTATCATTACCGAAATAGTTCCAACCGAAAATTCTAAACCATTTCCCTAAAAATCGTTGACAGATTAAAATTATGTGATATACTCACCGCCGAAAGGAGATAGCACTAAATGAGGCTCATGCCCAAGTCACCCCCTGATTTAATCAGGGGTGGGTGTCCGCCCCATCCAAAGAACGGCGGGTTTTCAACATTATTTGGACGGACAGATTCATCATGGCGACTCCTGATTATATCAGGGGTCCAAAAACTTGCCCTGCTAATAGTAATCTTCTTCCCGATACTTCCTATCCTTTGTTACGGAGCGACTGACACAAGTAATGGGACTGATTGGCAAGAAGGCTATACCCTGATTATTATGAAAAATACAGATATAGCCTCTTCCAATAAAGCGAGAGATTATGTTATTAGCAAGGGGGGCAGAATTGCTATCCTCTCCCCTCCTCACGTCATGCTGGGTTGGGTTGCCCCAGAACTTGCCGAAAAACTAATTGGCAAGCATGGTATTGAATCCATCTACTATAGTCCTGTGGATTTGACAGTACTCAAATACCAAGACGACCAAACTATTGCCGCAGTTTCTTTCTTTAATTCCGTCACTTCAGGCGAACTGTCAAGGGAAATGGAAGCCTCGAGGGATGTAGAGGGTGAGCCTTTGATAAATGACGCATTGGAACACCCCGAAATAAATGAAGAAGATTACAAAAAGAATCTTAAAAAGTTTGGAGTTGCGCCATCCCCCAGAGGAAA
>JACQHT010000015.1 GCA_016198835.1 Planctomycetota bacterium
GTGGAAAGTTGGTTTAAAAAGGAGCCAATTATAATATTTGAGCAATTCCTTGTTAATAACCAGATTTTTAAGAAAGAAGGTTTAGAAAAAATTAAAGAAGAATTGGCAAAGGAAGTAAATGATGCTCATACATTTGCCAGGGAAAGTTCCTGTCCTGAAAAGGGTGAACTTATAAGATATGTTTACAAAGAATAGAAAACTTTCATATAGTTTGGCAATGAACGAAGCCCTTCACCAAATAATGAGTATTGATGAATCTGTTTTTATTATTGGACAAGGTGTCAAAAGCCCTTGGTATGTTGGAAATACCGTCCAGGGTTTGCTTGAGAAATTTGGTCCGGAAAGGGTAATTGATACCCCTGTTTCAGAAAATGCATTAACAGGTGTAGCCGTGGGAACGGCTCTTGTTGGCATGAGACCAGTGGTTGTGCATCCCCGTATGGATTTCATGATGTTTGCTATGGACCCTATCATCAATGAAGCAGCAAATTGGCATTATATGACTGGTGGGCGGGCATCAGTTCCTGTGGTCATTAGAGGAATAATTAACAGAGGTGGTGAACAAGCTGCTCAGCATTCGCAGGCAATTCATGCCCTCTTTGCTCATATCCCGGGTTTAAAGGTGGTATTACCTGCGACTCCATATGATGCAAAGGGATTAATGGTTGCATCAATAAGAGACGATAATCCTGTAATTTACATAGATGACCGTTGGCTTTATCCCGTTGAAGGAGAGGTACCCGAAGACCTTTATGAGGTACCTTTAGGAAAGGGAATTTGTAGGGTAGAAGGTAGCGACTTAACTATTGTGGCAACTTCGTACATGGTGTTGGAATCTCTCAAGGTATCAGAAACTCTTTTGGAAGAAGGAATTAGCGTGGAAGTCATTGATTTGCGCACTATTAAACCCTTAGATGAGGAACTCGTCCTTGAATCGGTTAAAAAAACGGGACGTCTTGTGATAGCAGATGGCGGTTGGAAGAGTTATGGTACATCTTCAGAGATTTCTGCCATGATAGCAGAAAAAGCATTTGAATACTTAAAATCCCCTATCTTACGGGTTACCCTGCCTGACTGTCCAGCGCCAGCCAGTTCTGTTCTTGAAAATGAATATTATCCAAAAAGTAAAAACATTATTTCGGTGGTAAAAAGGTTATTTCAGAAGGATTATAGAGAGGGGCTTAAATATGGACAAAAAAGTAAAGTATTTCGATTACCCAGTACAGTTTAAGGTTCATGAAAAAGAATATATGGAGATAATAAGGGAAACCCTTTCTCGAGGTGCATATATACTTTGTGAGGATTTGAAAAGATTTGAAGAAAATCTTGCAAAATTTGTAGGGACAAAATATGCCATCGGTGTAGGCAATTGTACAGATGCACTGCTTTTGTCACTTTATGCGGCAGGTATAGGACCTGGGGATGAGGTTATTACTGTCTCACATACCTTTGTAGCAACGGTTGAAGTTATAAAGTTTTTAGGTGCAAAGCCTGTCTTTGTAGATATTACCGATGACCACAATATGCATGTTGAGCTGGTAGAACCTCTAATAAATTCTAAGACAAAGGCAATAGTTCCTGTTCATCTTAATGGACACATTTGCAAAGATATGGATAAACTCATGGCTATTGCAAAAAAGCACAAACTGATAATCATTGAAGATGCCGCTCAATCCCTTGGAGCTACATATAAAGGAAAAGGAGCGGGTACTTTCGGACTGTCGGGATGTTTTAGTTTTTATCCTGCAAAACTATTAGGCGCTTTCGGGGATGCAGGGGCAATTGTTACAGACGATGCCGAATTTGCAGAGAAGTTAAGAATGATTCGTAATCATGGAAGGGGCAAGGGAACAGACATAGGCCTTTGGGGATTAAACTGCAGGATGGATAACGTTCATGCTGCAGTGCTCGACCTTAAATTAAAGAAATTGCCTGATTGGATTAAGAGGCGAAGGGAAATTGCTAATATGTATAACAGCAGGCTTTCTTCCTTAAAAGAATTGAGATTGCCACCCCCTCCAGAAGAAAATGGCGATTATTACGATGTGTTTCAGAATTACGAGCTTGAGGCAGAGAGACGAGACGCATTGGTTAAACACCTGAATGAAAACGGTATCGAGGCAATGCTTTCGTGGGGTGGAAAGGGGGTGCATCAATTTAATGCCCTCGGTCTTAACAATTTTAAATTACCTCGGACCGAGGAATTTTTTAGTAAAGCCATAATGTTGCCAATGTATCCAGAACTAAAGGATGAACAAATAAGATATATTGTGCAGGCGATAAAAGATTTCTATGCAAAAAGGTGAAAAGGTAAAGAGGAGAAAAGGTTAGCCTTTTAACCTCTTAGCCTCTGCTTATTATCAGGCTTACGTTGTGGCCGCCGAAACCAAATGAGTTGGACATGACAGTATTGAGTTTCATTTCTCTGTCTTCATCTTCAAAACAAGTCCTTTCATACTTCTTCGTGCGACAAGTTTCTATGGTTGCATATCTCTAAAAATTGTAGTACACTATAAATGAAAATTCGTTTTCATTTCATCTATATCCCGGACCGCTTTGATATAAATCAACTTTTGAGAATGCTTTAGAGGGGAGTTTGTGTTAAAGGAAGTAAAGTTTACAATAATGTTGACTCCAGAAGATAGATACCATCATAGTCATGTAAGATTTAAAGGAGATATCTTAAGTTTTGCGATACAATATGAAACTAAATCAGAGGGTGAGTGGTTACCTGTGGTAAGGTATGATACAGGACACGGCTTTGCACATCGAGACCTTTTAAATAAAAAGGGTAAAAAACAAAAGACCCCGATTTTTGCAAAGGATTACAACGAATCATTAACTTTTGCTGAGTACGATATTAAATCTAACTGGAAAATCTATAAGCAAGCATTTTTAGGAGGCGACAGAAATGGAGACACTGAAAGATAAGTTCTTTGAAAGGAATTCTGAACTGAGCATGGAGTTTAGTAAATATGTTTTGGAACATCCTGAAATGGATGACTTTCTGGCAGAAGAAAGGGTAACAGTCTTCCTGCCTGAATTTGATCCCGAACTCAGAGAGTTCAACATGAGGATAGCTAAGGATATTGAAGCCAAAGGAGGGAAAGTGCTTTATGTGAAAGTGAAACAAATATCCCCAAAGATTACCTCGAGATTAATTGGGGTTGAGGTGGTTGCGAATTAAATTGGGCAACACTAAGGTGAATAAAATTAATTAGCTAATCATTATTTCCTTAAAAGCTATGTATACCTGCCTATTATCAGACTAACGTTGTGGCCACCGAAACCAAATGAGTTGGACATGACGGTATTGAGTTTTATTTTTCTGGCTTCATTGGGCACGAAGTCGAGACCGCCACATTCCGGGTCCGGTGTTTCATAATTAATGGTGGGTGGGACTACGTTATGTTGAAGTGCAAGCACGCAGATTAAAAGTTCAACACTGCCTGCGGCTCCCAGTTGATGTCCCAGCATGGATTTGGTTGAGCTGATAACAAGCTTATTGGCATGTTGGTTAAAGACCGTCTTAATCGCCTTTATTTCTACTTCATCGCCCAAGGGCGTAGAAGTGGCGTGGGCATTAATATATGAAACGTCCTCAGGGGTACATTGCGCATCATCAAGTGCACTACGCATGGATGAACAAGCGCCTCGACCTTCAGGGTCTGGTGCAGCGATATGGGAAGCGTCTGCGCTCTTGCCGTACCCGATTAATTCCGCATAGATTTCAGCGTTTCTTTGCTTTGCATGATTTAATTCTTCGAGTACAACAATACCAGCACCTTCAGAGATAACAAAGCCATCCCTGCCTTTATCAAAAGGTCGGCTTGCCTTTTCTGGGGCGCTATTCCTTGTAGAAAGAGCCTTCATGGAGCTAAACCCGCTCACACAGAGGGGGGTGATTGTCGCCTCGCTTCCACCAGCAATCATGACATCGGCTTCACCCATCTGGACAATCCTGAATGCTTCACCAATAGCATGGGCGCCTGAGGCGCAAGCGCTAACTACGGAAAAGTTTGGACCGTATATTTCATACTTTATGGCTACCTGGCCGGGCGCTGCGTTGACCATGAGCCTCGGAATCATAAAGGGTGAGACCCTTGACGGGCCTTTTTGAAGCAGGATAGTGTGCTGTTCTTCAATTTCATGTATGCCGCCGATGCCTGAACCAATAACGACGCCAATCTTATTACGGTCGGTCTTATTAAAGTCTAACCCGGCATCCTCAACGGCTGCAGTTGAAGCAGCAACGGCAAACTGCACGAAGCGGTCAAGCCTTCTAACTTGTTTTTGGTCAAACCACCGGGTAGGGTCAAAATCCTGAACTTCACCTGCTATGTGAACCTCACAGTTGGATGTGTCGAAAAGAGTGATTTTTTTAATCCCACTTTTGCCTTCAACTAACGATGACCACAATGATTTCTTATCTTGACCTAAGGGGGTGATTGCACCTAAACCTGTAATTACGACTCTGCGCCCCCGCATTTATTAACTCTCTCCTCAATATAATTTATTGCGTCTCCGATTGTTTGAATCTTCTCAGCATCTTCGTCAGGAATGTTCATATCGAAGGCGTTCTCAAACTCCATTATTAGTTCAACGGTATCTAATGAATCTGCTCCCAAATCATTCACAAAGGATGTCTGTTCAGTAATCTGATCGTTGTTTACACCCATCTGCTTACTAACAATACCCCTTACTTTTTCTGCAACTGACTCTGGCACGGCCTTTTCCTCCTTACTACAAATTCGATTTTAAGAAAACCATATACTTATCATTCCGCAATCCAAAATCCACAATCGTTACATTGCCAGACCCCCATCTATTTGCAAGACATGGCCCGTGATATAATCAGCATCAGGACTTACAAGAAACAGGATGCCTTTTGCAATGTCAGATGGACTACCAAATCTATTTAAAGGAATGGCTTTTAATGCAGCATCTTTAATATATTCATTAAGCGAATCAGTCATTTCTGTGGTAATGAAGCCCGGGGCAACTGCGTTAACAGTAATTCCCCGTGACGATAATTCTTTAGCGGCAGATTTTGTTAGACCAATAATACCTGCCTTTGATGCCGCATAGTTACATTGCCCGCGATTTCCAGTAATTCCAGATACGGAGGAAACATTGACAATCTTTCCTGTCTTTTGTTTTAGCATATAACGAGCAACTATTTTTATTGCAAAGAACATCCCTTTAAGATTGGTATCAAGGACCTGGTCCCATTCATCCTCAGTCATCCGTATTATAAGATTGTCCCTTGCTACACCAGCGTTATTGATAAGAATGTCTATTCGCCCAAACTTATTGAAGACGTCCTCAAAGACCTGTGCGAGCCGTGGGAAATCGGTTACATCTGCTTTATACGCAAGTGCTTCAGCGCCTTTCGCCCTTGCCCGAGAGGCAGTTTCTTCTGCAAGTTCTAACCTTCGGGCAATGGCAATAACCCTGGCTCCAGCAGAGGCGAGTACAAGAACCGTCTCCTTGCCAATCCCACTTGAGGCACCAGTCACGATTGCCACCTTGCCACTTAATACAGACATTTTCAAACCTTATTTTAATGGAATTGCAATTTAAAATGGACCAAATGACTGGATGCCTTCGAGATTCTTTGTACTCTTAGTAGAATCAATTCTCCTTAAAAGACCTGATAAGACCCTCCCAGGACCGAATTCATAGAACTCCTCAAAGCCGTCGTGGATTAGTTGCTTCATAGACTGACACCAGCGCACCGGGCTGGCAAGTTGTTTAATTAAAGATGCCTTTATTTCTTCCGGCTTCTTTATGTATTGTCCAGTAACATTTGCCACAACAAGTATCTGGGCTTCTGTTATTTTCACCTTTTCAAGCTCCCTCTCAATCCTTTCACAAGCGCAGGTCATAAGGTTTGAATGAAATGCCCCATTTACCTGCAAAGGTATTACCCTTGCGCCTTTTTCTTTAGCAATTAAGGAGGCTTTTTCTATAGCCTTTTTCTCTCCAGAAATAACCACCTGTCCAGGACTATTATAGTTTGCCGCACAGACATGTCCGAACTGAGTAGCCTCTTTGCAAATCTCCTCAACCTTCTCATCTTCCAGACCAAGGATGGAAGTCATCCCACCCGGACGTTCATTACAGGCTTCCTGCATAAACTTCCCGCGCTTGTAAACGAGCTGTACAGCATCTTCAAAGCTCAGAGCCCCGGCAAAGACTAACGCCGTATATTCCCCAAGACTTAAACCTGCAACTGCGTGGCATTCAGCCATACCATTGTTTTTAAAATGCCTGTAACTCTCAACGGCTGCAATACTCGTTACTAAAATAGCGGGCTGACACATGGAAGTTTGATTAAGCTCTTCAGAACGTCCATTAAAGCAGATACTTGCAAGGTCAAAACCCAATACTTCGTTTGCCTTTTGGAAGACACGCTTAGCCTCATCGAAATGCTGGCACAAATCCTTACCCATTCCAACATATTGTGCGCCCTGACCGGGGAAAAGGAATGCTCTTTTAACCATCTTAGAATCCAATTTCCATTTTTTTTTGATTTGGGATTTTTGATTTGGAATTTTTTTAATATCTACCACCTGATTACGGAAGAACTCCAGGTTAAACCTCCGCCAAAGGCTGCAAGAAGGACTATATCTCCGGCTTTTAATCTTCCACTCTTGCTTACCTCGTCAATAGCAATAGGCACAGAGGCAGATGAAGTGTTGCCATACCTGTCAATATTAAAATATGCTTTTTCCATCGGTACCCCAAGCTTTTCCATCGTGGCTTCGATAATACGAAAATTACTCTGGTGGGGAATAAACAGGTCAACGTCATCCACCGTTAAACCGCACTTTTCAATCGTATCATTGATAAGATCCGTCAGAGTATTTATGGCAAGCTTAAATACTTCCTTGCCTCGAAACTTAATAAAATGCATGCGCTCATCAATCGTCTGATAAGAGGTGGGCATCTTTGACCCACCAGCAGGAAGGGTTAAGATACCTGCCTGGGAGCCATCGGCTCCTAAATAGGTTGCGAGGATTTCGTGCCGTCCTTTGCTTTTTTGAATTACAGCAGCCCCGGCACCGTCTCCGAATAGTATGCAGGATGTTCTGTCAGTATAATCAGTAATTTTTGATAGGCACTCCGCTCCGATAATAAGCGCGGTATCCGCTGCGCCAGAGCTTACATAACACTGCCCAATAGAAAGTGCATAAACAAATCCAGCACATGCCGCAAGCACGTCAAAAGCTCCAGCACCAGTAGCGCCTATCTTTTCCTGAACGTAGCAGGATGTAGAAGGAAATAGCGTATCAGGGGTGATAGTGGATGTAATAATTAAATCCACGTCCTTGGGCGATACGCCAGCATCTTCAATAGCTCGTAAAGCCGCTTGTGTGGCTAAATCCGATGTTGCAAGCCCATTATCCACAATGCGTCTTTCCTTTATACCCGTCCGTTTTGTTATCCATTCATCACTTGTATCCACCATCTTTTCAAGGTCATGGTTTGTCAGAACCTTCTCAGGTAGATAAGCGCCAGTACCAACAATGGACACCTTTCTTATTTCTTTTGTAGACTTAGTCATAGTTTTTAAATCCGCCTCAGGCGGATGCAACGTATGAAGCCTTAGTTTCGAGTTCTGAAACAATGTGTTTATTTACCTGGTGCATTCCCAATTGCACAGTTTCTTTTATTGCACTACGGATTGCCTTTGAATCCGAACTGCCATGACTAATTATGCAGATTCCATCCACGCCTAACAAGAGTACCCCTCCATACTCTGTGTAATCGTTTTTGTTCCACAATCCTTCCCAAACCGGCATGCATAGACTCATGCCAAGCCTTGTCAAAAGTGTTTTCGATGCCTCCGTTTTAAATGCTTTAAGGATACTTTGAGAAAGCCCTTCAATGGTCTTTATCAATATGTTTCCAACAAATCCATCACAAACCGCTACATCAAGTTTGCCACCAAAGATGTCACGCCCTTCCACATTGCCAACAAAATTTATAGGGGCGTGGGAAAGGAGCTCAAATGTCTCCTTAACAAGTTCATTGCCTTTTACATCCTCTTCGCCTATGTTCAACAGGCCAACCCGCGGCTCTTCTACTTTGAGTGTATATTTACAAACGATAGAAGCCATCCGTGCATACTGAAGCAGATGGTCTGGTTTACACTTTATGTTAGCGCCAACATCTATGATTGTGCAAATTCCCGCATGAGTAGGAACTGCGGCTGCAATACCAGGGCGTTTGACACCTTTCAGCGAGCGAAGGAACATACTGCAAGCCGCTACGGTTGCTCCTGTATGCCCTGCGCTAACAACAGCATCTGCTTCGCCATTAGCCACCAGTTTAACGCTCTTCGTTATGGAGGAATCAATCTTTTGACGCAATGCCGTAGTAGCTGGTTCATCCATTCCCACGACCTGTGATGCGTGATGAACACGAATATTCTTCGGGCAATCACCAATTGAAGAAAGTTCGCTATTTACCCGTTTCTCATCCCCAACGAGTATTATTTCAACGTCTTTTAATTTTTGCGCAGATTGAACCGCTCCCTTGACAATCTCGTTAGGGGCATAGTCTCCGCCCATTGCGTCAACTGCTATTCTCATAACTTATACCCTTTGAATGGCAACAACCTGTTTGCCACGATAATAACCACAGTTGCCACAAATAGAGTGAGGCATTTTTATCTGCTTGCAATGGGAACAGATATACCGTTTTGAGCGTCCACCAGGGGAGCTTCGCAGACGTTCAAAGAGAGGAATGGTTATCGGCTCTAAAGCATCGTGTGCACGCCTGCTTCCCGTCCTTGCCCTTGAATGTTTTCTTTTTGGATTTGGCATTTTTTTTATCCTTCTGTTTATTTTTTTGCTTACTTTCTTTCGGAAAAAGTAAGCAGTACCCCTATTCCCTTAATTTTTTTAAGGTTATGAGATAATATTTATCACCTTGAAAACTAATATTTTATAATTATATTTTATCCTTGTCAAGGAAAAAAGACAGGCTGTGAGTATAGAGCAAATTTTTAAAAACCCGAACACGTTTATTTTGCAGAGATTAGGACATTTTTACCTTGTCATTACAGCAAAAAATAATTTTCTTGACACCCTCTGTCTGTTTAATTAGAATGCTTTTTTGTATAGAAAAAGACCATGGGGGGTGGGCGCGCTTTTCGAATTGCATCCATACCTTGTTTTATTAGTTAAATGTATAAACCGGGGAGGTTGTTCCGGTGAGATGTATTGCGTTAGCAAATCAGAAGGGTGGGGTGGGGAAGACAACCTCAACTGCAAATCTTGGCGCATGTCTTGCTCTGCTTGGTAAGAAGGTGCTTGTAATAGACCTTGACCCGCAGGCAAATCTGAGTATCCACCTCGGCGTTAATATATACGAGAATAATCGTTCAGTCTACCACTTGATTAGTGGAAGCTGCAAGCCTGACGAGGTCATCTCAAAGACCGAAATAGAGAATCTTCATATAATACCGTCCAATATTGACCTTGCGGGGGCGGAAATAGAGCTTGTAGGCATTGTAGGGCGTGAAATAATACTCAAGGAAAACCTTGGCAATATACTTGAAAGGTATGATTACGTGCTGATTGACTGCCCGCCATCACTCGGTCTTTTAACACTTAACGCCCTTACTACTGCAAATGAAATCTTTATCCCACTCCAGACGGAGTTTTTCGCCCTTCAGGGTGTGAGCAAGCTGATGGAGACCTTCGAAATTGTACGAAAGAGGCTAAACCATAATTTGGAAATCAGCGGAATTATCCCGTGTATGCATGCTGCACGGACAAAATTAAATCAGGAAGTCCTTGAAAAGATAAAAAATTATTTTGAAGACAAGGTGTTTAAAACGATTATAAGAAAGAATATTAAACTTTCGGAGTCTCCAAGCTACGGCAAACCAATTGTAACCTACGAGCCAGCATCACACGGCGCAGAGGATTATATGGCACTTGCAAAGGAGGTAATTGCTCGGGAGAACAGGCTTGGTGATACAGTCACCGCACCCGTTGACCCTTCAACACAAAAGGTTGTGCCACAACAAACTGATATGCATTTGGAACAATGTGAGCAAATAGAGGTAAATCTATGAAAAAAGATAAAGTGCTTGGGCATGACCCACTAAGTTGGATAAAGGCTACAAGAGAAGCCGAATCCAAACAGGTAGGGGAGATTTCTAAGCCTGAGGAACAAGAGACGTCTGGGTTAGAAGCAACACATCAAGAAGTAAAGAAACCTGTAGATGTGGAAGATACAAAAATCGAAGAAATAAAGAAGAGCCCTCCGGTAGAGCAATCGAGAGGAGTCAGGGGTCTGGAGTCAGGAGTCTGGAGTCGAGAATCCGGACCCAGGACTCAAGACTCAGGACTCAAGACTCTTATGCCTTACAGTACAACAAGAACGAATGGTTCGCCAATTATCTTTATTATTGCTTATGCCGTCCTCTTGCTTATTCTAACGTTCTTTGTTTACTTTAATCTATCGAAAAGAATAGATGATATAGGTTCGAGGATAAGCAATATGGAAAGGGCGCTAAATCTGATGTTTAAAGAAACTGACATTATACACTAATTGTTGCTACCTCGACACGGTTTCTTCCACCCCTTTTTGCTATGTAAAGGGCGTCATCCGCCGCCTTTATCAATTCAACCTTATTATTAAAGTTCATGCCATTAAATGTGGCAAGTCCCAGGCTTATGGTTATCCCCAGCGGGCTGACATTTCCCTTGACTTTGTAACACTCTGTCTTCGTCCTTAATCTTTCAGCAAGGAGGAAGCATTCCTTCTCATCCGTATTAGGCAAAATTAATATAAACTCTTCGCCCCCGTATCTTGCCACAGTATCAATGTGTCGCAAATTGTCTTTTAATAATCTTGCCAGACCAATAAGCGCCTCGTCGCCAAGTTGATGACCAAACTGGTCATTAAAATTCTTAAAATAGTCTATATCTACCATGATGAGGGAAAGTGGGGTATTATACCTTTTTGCCCTCTCAAACTCGTAACCAAGATGTTCTTGAAAATACTTATGATTATAGGCTCCTGTAAGGCCATCCGTAACGGCAAGCTCCTCGAGCTTTTCACGCATCCTTTCCTGTTCCGTAACATCCCTAACTATCATCGTGTAACCGAAGATACTTCCATCAACGTTTTTAATGGCTGTGGCGTTAATGTGCAGAATATAGGAGTCGTAATTAATCTTGGTACTCACAGGCAATTGGCCATGCTTAATCATTTTCATTACCCTGTCACCTTCTCTGTGGCATCCAAAGAAATCTTTCCCCTGCAAATCCTTACAGCGCTTTCCAAGAATTTTTTCAGCAACGGGGTTCATAAATAGCAGGTTATAACTTGCATCTCCGACCACCACCCCGTCCCCAATATTAAGCAGTATTGTCTCGAGTTTGCTTTTTTCGCCTTCTGTTTCTACGAGGGATTTTTCCAGGTACAGTTTGGCTGCTTGAAGTTCCTCATTTCTTTTATTTATGGTGCCGGCCATTATATTAAACGAATTGGCTAATGCGCCAATTTCATCATCAGCCCTATTTTGTACCCTCTGGCTTAAATCTCCTGCCGCCATCTTCCTGGTAGCATCTGTAAGGCGTAAAATCGGTTCGGATACCATCTTTGCCAGAGCAATAGAGACCACAATTGCAGCAATCATTCCACCAGCAAGGATTATGTAGATGTTCTTTTTGAGTCTATGGATTGCCCTGTAACCTTCATTAACGTCTATTTCAGAGATTACCCCCCATTGCAACTCTGGAATCCATTGCCAGAAACCAAGCACCTTTGCCCCCCTGTAATCCAGATAACCATTCCCATCAAATCCTTCCTTGCCTTTCAAGCACTCTTTCACGCCTTTGGTTAGTTCTTCTGTTTTAGGGGTTACAACCTTAAGTTCGAGGGCGGACCGTTTTTTTATAAGGCCTGCTTCTTTTAAGTGGGAAACAAAACGTGACTCCGTTAGCATGACCCCGTCACGATTAATAAGATACGTCTCGCCGCTTTCGCCTAATTTAATGCTTCGCATAAGTTTGCTGATTTGCATAAAATCTATTCGCATGCATACGACGCCCGTTATTA
>JACQHT010000016.1 GCA_016198835.1 Planctomycetota bacterium
ATAGAGAAACCGCCTTCCCTGGTGGAAGATGGATTGGACAGTATCAGACAGGGTGTTATAATCCATAAAACCTTAGAAAGATATTTAAAGAGCAAACTTTCTCTCGAACGATGTGAGGAAGTTGCACGGACAAACGAGTTTGTCCATGCCACCCAACGCCACGAAGCAGACATCTTTGAAATATTTGAAGAGGTTTTTGATAAGGAGATGAAGGGGATAAGGATAGGATTCAAGGAGCTAAAATTAAAAGGCGAATTAGAGGCGACAATCAAGGCATTTATAGAGAGCGAGGAGGGCTTTATCAAACTTTATAAACTTAGCCCATTACACCTCGAAGCGAGATTTGGATATGGAGCTCAAATACCCCTTATAATTAATGATGAGGAAATTGGTGCAATTAGATTACAAGGGAAAATAGATAGAATAGACGTAGCTAAAGTAGAGGGTACTTTAGTCGGTATTGTGCTCGATTATAAATACAGTAAGAATGGTTTTAACGAGGAGGAGTTCACGCAGGGGCTGGATTTGCAGCTGCCAATATACCTCCTTGCAGCCCGAAGGCTCTTTAACATAGTCCCTATAGGGGCGGAATTTTATACCCTTAAGTCCTTCAAACGAAGTGGGTTGCTAAATAAGGATTTCGTGGAGAAGGGTGTGTTGCCGCTAGAGCCTCCTAAGAATACGAAAATGCTCGATACCTCCCAGTTCGAATCATTAATGGAGGATTGCAAGGGTCGTATTGTTAAATATGTCAAGGAAATCATAAACGGCAACATAACAATAGAGCCTGCCAACCCTGACAGGTGTGGTAGCGGCATTTGTGATTTTGCAGACGTATGCCGATTTGAAAAGTGGATGATAGGCAAAGGAAGTGATAAGTGACGAGGAGTTAGTGGCGAGTGAAGCACAGGCTGAAGGCTGAAGAAAGAGATTTTTCATTCAGCCTATCTTTTCCTCAGCCTTCAGCCTGTGCTTCACTATCACCTTACCACTTGCCACTCGGCACTGATTATTATATGAATATTCCATTAACAGAAGAGCAAAGAAAAGGTGTTGAGGTAATTGACAGGGATGTTTGTGTTACTGCGGGCGCAGGGTCCGGGAAGACACACGTCCTTGTGGAACGATTCATTAACCTCGTCCTTTCACATAAAGTTCCTCTCAATGAAATCCTTACTATTACGTTTACCGAAAAGGCTGCCAATGAAATGAAGGAAAGGGTGGCAAATCGTTTTGAGGAACAGGGAATGGAAAAGGAGCGTCAGGACGTAGAATTTGCCTACCTTTCCACTATTGACAGTTTTTGTACAAGACTCCTCAGAGAAAATGCTATTGAGGCAGGTGTTAACCCTCAGTTTGGCGTACTTGAGGAATATGAATCCACTTATTTGCTCAGGCTTATAATTGAAAATATCCTGACAGGTTGGCAGGAAACAAACAGTGCAGATTTTGAGACGCTTATGAATGAAGTATGTTGTAAGGATTTTACAAGTAGCATAATAAGACTCATTTCAAAGATAAGAAGCACAGGCGCCTCAGTAGAAAACGTCGTACTAAAAGATGTTACTCCGGGGGATTTAAACAATGCACACAACAGGCTTTTTGAGTGTTTGAATCAAATTGAAATACTGAGACAAGGTTTGAAGTCCAGCGCTTCGAGGGTAATGATTGATAAGGTTATTTCTCTGTTGAAGACCTTAAAAGAAGCAACTGTTTCAGAGCTTGACTCTTGTCACCTTCAAAAATTAAAAGAAACCTCAGAATCAATCAAGTTAACTGGACTCAAAGGAGAACTTAAAAGCCAATTAACCTGCCTGCGTGATGAACTGATACCCTCGCTTCAGGAACTCGTTGCAGAGAGGTGCGCCTTAAAGTCAAAGACCGTCTTGAAGAAGTTTTTAGTAGAAGTGATGGATGGGTATAACCGTGAAAAAAGAAAGTTGAGCCTGCTGGATTTTGCCGACCTGGAAGAGAAGGCAAAAAGATTACTTGAAACCTCCCCCGACATTAGAAATGAAGTGAGGGAAAAATTTAAGTACATCCTCGTAGATGAGTTTCAGGATACTAATAGCCTGCAGAAATCCATCATTGACCTGCTCCGTGGCGTTAATAATCTCTTTGTAGTTGGAGACGAGAAGCAATCAATATATGGTTTCAGGAATGCCGATGTGCAGGTTTTCATTGACCATAAGAAGGAAACCTTAGACCAAAATGGCGAGCTAATTCCACTCAATAAGACCTTCAGAAGCAGGCCTGAGATTGTTAACTTTGTGAATCACAATTTTGCAAGAATATGGAATGAAAACGAATGCTTTGGCACAGAATACGAAGATTTGGTTGCAGGGGCAACTTTTGATAGAAAGGATAGCCCTTCTACGGAACTAATTCTAACTACCGATGAAGATGTAAACAAGAGGCGTGAATCAGAAGCAAAGACAATCGCTCAGCGTATCCACGATATTGTTGAAAATGATGAATTAAGGATTACTAACCTTTCCCCCCACCCCACCCCTCCCCCTCAAGGGGGGAGGGATGGGTGGGGGTGCGGCAAAAACATATCCTACGGCGACTTTGCGCTCCTGTTCCGCAACACTACCGATATTAAGGTCTTTGAGCGTGCCCTTGCGGAGTTTGATATTCCATTTTATGTGGTCAGAGGAAGGGGTTTTTACCATACAAGGGAGGTCACGGATGTATTAAATTTTCTCAAGGTAATAAACAATCCCCGTGATGAGATAAACCTTACCGCAGTTCTGCGTTCCCCCATGGTAGGGCTAAATGATGAGGCGCTGTTTTGGTTGGCTTATTATGCAAAAGTACAAAGCACACAAGCGGAGTTTCCGAAACAAGTTCTGGATGACACTTCTTCTACCGTTTGTCATGCTGAACTTGGTCCAGCATCCCATGGGTCGGCCAATAAAAAACAGTCGCTTATTTCAACGCTTAAGGATGTAGAAAAAATAAATGAGCTTAATACGGAACAAAAGGAAAGAGTCTTAAAATTTGTAGAACTGTTGGAAGAACTTCGCACAAAAAGCAGCCGCAACAGTGTTTGGTCTTTGATTGATGAGATTCTCGATAAAACTGCTTACGACACAAAGGTACTCATAGAACTCAATGGCAAGCAGAAATTTGCAAATTTAAGAAAGATATCTGAACTGACCCGCAGCTTTGAGAAGAGAGACCTGTTTGAGGCGGAGGACTTCTTCAGGGTTGTGGAGAACCTCAAGCTCATGGAAATAAGGGAATCGGAGGCGCCTACTGATATTGAGGAGGGGGATGTCGTTAAGCTCATGACAATCCACGCAGCAAAGGGGCTTGAGTTTCCTGTGGTAATTGTGCCTGATATAGGAAGGGCGAGAGGGGGCAGGGGGGATGATTTTGTCTTTTCTGTGCAAGATGGTATAAGTTTTACTATTAAAAATCTGCTTGCCGGGGTCGAGGAAACGCCTTTAAGTTATCGCCAAATAACAAATCAGATGAAATTAAAAGAGGATAG
>JACQHT010000231.1 GCA_016198835.1 Planctomycetota bacterium
ATCTTGTATTTTTCTGTCAGGGTTCTGAGGCAAGCCTCAAGTTTTTCAATCTCGAAACCATCAAGTTTTGACAATTCTGCGTATGTTTCCTTGAGTAAATTGGAAACCCCATCTTTTTTGACAAACTTTTCAACCGCCGCTTTGTCATATTCCACATCGTCAAAGAAAAATACCCGTGTCTGAACGACAAAATCCTCCAAGGTCTTAAATCTTTCGTGATATAGTTCCACAAGCTTTTTAAGCCATGGCATAGAAAGTTTTGTTGTATCAATACCTGCCTTTGTTAAGAACGGTTTAAGTTTTTCAATAAGGGCTTCAGCAGACGTATGCTTAATATAGTGACTATTCATCCAATCTAATTTTGTAGTATTAAACCGTGCAGGGGTTGTGCCTACACGTTCGATGGAGAACTTCTCAATCATTTCATCCCTCGTGAGGAATTCCTGGTTACCGCCCGGCGACCAGCCGAGCAGGGCAATAAAGTTTATGACGGCTTCTGGCAGATAGCCCTTCTCACGGTATTCTGTAACGGATGTTGCCCCATGTCTCTTGCTGAGACGGGTCCCATCTTCACCAAGAATCATAGGAATGTGTCCGAACTTCGGCAATTCAAATCCGAGGGCATAATAAAGGGCAACCTGTTTGGGTGTGTTTGAGATGTGGTCATCGCCACGGATTACGTGGGTGATTCCCATTGTGCAGTCGTCAACCACACAAGCAAAATTATAGGTGGGGAATCCGTCTGCCTTTAGTATTACGAAGTCCTCTATTAAGGAAGCGTCGAACGTTATCTTCCCATGAATCAGGTCATTAATCTCCGTAACGCCCTCTGCCATTTTAAAGCGCACAGCCCTTCCCTTTTCAGCATCCTCGGAATAATATGCCTTGCCCTCTTTGAGGAGTTTTTCAACGTGCTCTTTATAAATATCAAGCCTTTTGCTTTGAAAGTGAGGTCCCTCATCCCAGTCGAGACCCAGCCACGTCATACTTTCGAGGATTGATTCTACCGCCTCATCCGTAGAGCGCGCCCTGTCTGTATCCTCTAACCGGAGGATGAATTTAGCCTTATGATGTCTTGCAAAGAGCCAGTTATAGAGGGCGGTTCGAGCGCCGCCAATATGGAGAAAGCCCGTTGGGCTTGGGGGAAATCTTACACGAATAGAATCATTTGCCATATATTTTTCCGTTTTACTTTTACCTTTCTCCCTTCTTACTTCAACGTAAAACGGGAGACGTTAGATGTAAGATGACAGAATCATAAACACACTTATAATAGTACCGTAATCGGAGATGGAGTTCAAGCATTTTTAGAAAATCCACTCGCGCTTAGCCTATGCTTATCAGATTTAACCTGCCCTTAAATCGTTCAATGACCGTTTCTTTTATAAACCGATTCTTTTCCTGCTCCAATCGCCCATCGTTTTTAACTATACTAAAGGCATCATCGCGTGCCAACTTTAAAAGCGGGTAATCGCCTATCAAGTCGCCAATCTTCAATTCCGGGAGTCCGTGTTGCCGTGTGCCAAAGAACTCACCTGGACCACGAATCTGGAGGTCTTCTTCAGCTATGCGAAATCCATCGTTGGTTTGCGTCATAATCTGAAGCCTTTTACGTGCTTCAGGGGTTCTGGGATTGCCGAAGAGCAGGCAGTAAGATTTGTGGGGACCTCGTCCAATGCGCCCCCGTAACTGATGAAGCTGGGCAAGACCGAAACGCTCTGCGTGTTCAATGACCATTATCGTTGCGTTAGGCACATCAATCCCCACCTCAATTACAATGGTTGAGACTAATATGTCGTACCTTCTTTCCCTGAAATCCTTCATGATTCTATCTTTATCCTGTTGTTTCATCTGTCCATGTAGGAGTCCCACCTTAAATTTAGGGAAAACAATATCTTGAAGTTTCTTTGCGCCTTCTGTTGCCGATTTGAGGTCCAGTTTTTCAGATTCTTTTACGAGTGGGTATATCACAAAGGCTTGTCTACCCTGGTTAAGTTCGTTGCGGATGAATTCGTAAGCCTCGGCTAAATGTTTCTCCGAATGCAAGCGTGTCTCAACCGGTGTTCTGCCGGGTGGTATCTCATTGAGGATTGAGATGTCGAGGTCTCCAAATATTGTTAAGGAGAGGGTTCTTGGGATAGGCGTGGCGGTCATCACAAGTACATCGGGTCTACAGCCCTTCATACGCAGATTTGCTCGCTGAATAACGCCAAACTTATGCTGTTCATCCACGACCACCAGACCTAACTTTTTAAATTTAACGTCTTTCATAATCAACGCATGTGTTCCTACCACGAGGTCTATTTCGCCGTGATTAATCTTACCGATATTTTCTTTCCTCATTGCAGTTGGCGAACCGCCGGTTAGAAGTAGTATTTTTACTCTGGCGTGAGATAAATATCTCAGGAGTGTCTGGTAGTGTTGTTCTGCAAGGATTTCGGTGGGTGCCATAAGCGCCGTCTGAAATCCATTTGCAATAGCGGCAAGCAGGGCATAAATCGCAACTGCCGTCTTTCCGGAACCCACATCCCCTTGCAAGAGGCGATTCATGGGTTTTTCACTACGCATATCATCTCGAATCTCACCAATTACCCATTTTTGTCCATTTGTAAGGCTAAAGGGAAAGAGTCGAAGTATATGGCTTTCAACATTTTGCCCAATTTTAAAGGCATAGCCTGTTCCTTCCTTAATTCCACGCCTGCGGAGCGCCATTGCCACCTCCAGTAGGAAGAACTCATCATAAGACAAACGCCTCCGAGCCATTTTTAAATGCTCCAATGACTCAGGAAAATGGATGTTTTTTAAGGCATCCGTGACGGAGCATAATTGGCGTTTTGCAAGGAATTCCTCATCGAGCATCTCTTTTACAGAACCCACGTATTCGTCTACAGCATTCTTAGTGAGGTTACGAAACAGTGCCTGTGTGAGATATTCCGTAAGTGGATAAATGGGTACAATGCCTTCATTCATCAAAGGGTCGTCAGTAATTAACTCAAACTCTGGATTTGCAATCTGCAAACATTTATAAAATCTGACCCTGCCGTAAAATATAAATTCATCTCCTACGTGAAACTTCTTTTTAAGGAATGGCTGGTTAAACCATATCCCCTGGACCGTTCCCGTATTATCATTAAGGTAAACCTCAAGCACATGCTTGCCACTGCGGGCGTAATATGAGTTAATGTCTATCACACGACCTTTTACTGTTGCAACAGTATTGACTGGAATATTTGAGATGTTCAAGATGTTAGACCTGTCCTGATAATCCCTGGGAAAGTAATAAAGCAGGTCATATATGGTTTGAATGCCAAGGCGCTTGAGCAGGGCAAAGCGGCGTGGACCGACACCTTTGAGGTATTGGACGTTCTTTAGCAGAGATTCGTTGTTGTCCATTCAAATAGAAGTAGAATTAAGAAATTAAAAATTTGAAAAAATAGGGACTCATCCTATTTATCAATAGGTATAAATGGGATGTGTCCCTATTTTTTCAAAACCTTGTGTTTACCGGGTATCTTAAACTTTTTAAGGTAAGCCAGGTCTTACTTAATTGCTATACCGAGTTCCTTAAGTTGCTGTCCATCAACCTCAGACGGGGCGTTGGTCATGAGGCAGGTAGCCCTCTGGGTTTTTGGGAAGGCAATTACCTCGCGAATATCATCAAGCCCAAGAAGTAGCGCAGTAAAACGGTCCAGCCCAAGCGCTATCCCGCCATGTGGAGGGGCGCCGTATTTCAAGGCATCTAACAGGAACCCAAATTTCTTCTGTGCGCTAACATCATCAATATTAAGTAAACGGAAGACCCGCTTCTGCACCTCGGTATCGTGGATTCTGATGCTGCCGCCGCCGAGTTCTATGCCGTTAAGGACGATGTCATACGCCCTTGCCTTGACCATCAGGGGCTTTTCTTCTAATATTGACAGATGCTCTGGTTTAGGGGAGGTGAAGGGATGATGCAGTGAGTCGTACCTGCCAAGTTCCTCATTAAATTCAAGTAGAGGAAAATCCACTACCCAGGAAAAGTTGAACGCATCTTTTTTCATCAGACCGAGCCTTCGTCCGAGGTTGAGTCTAAGCTGTGCCAATGATTGTCTTACAACACTTGCTTTGTCGGCAACGAATAACAGCAAATCACCCGGCTTTACCTCCATCCTGTTTTTAATATTTGTCTGTAATTCCTGTGTGAAAAATTTTGCAATGGGTGACGACAATCCGTTTTCTTCAACCTTAAACCATGCCAGCCCTTTTGCGCCGAATTGACCCACAAGTGCAGTAAGCTCGTCAATCTCTTTTCTTGAAAAGCCGGCACAGCCTGTGGCATTTATTCCTCTTACAAGTCCTCCGGATTGCGCAACGTCCTTAAATACCTTGAAATCGGTTTGCTTTCCTATATCGGTTATATCCTTTATGGTCATCCCGAATCTTAAATCAGGGGCATCGCAGCCGTACAATGCCATAGCGTCATCGTATGTAATGCGGGGGAAAGGCGTTTTCAGCCTCTTACCCATGAGCTTATCAAATATCTCTACGAGAAGGGATTCGATGATGTTTATAATGTCATTCTCGTCTACAAAGGACATTTCTAAGTCAAGCTGAGTGAACTCCGGCTGACGCTGTGACCTGAGGTCTTCGTCCCTGAAGCATCTGACAATCTGAAAGTAGCGGTCAAACCCGGCTATCATAAGTATCTGCTTGAAAAGCTGAGGCGATTGTGGAAGGGCATAAAAATTCCCAGGGTTAATCCTGCTTGGCACGAGGTAGTCCCTTGCGCCCTCTGGCGTACTCTTTGTAAGAAATGGGGTTTCTATATCCACAAAATTGTTTTTATCGAGAAATTGCCTGATTATCTGGCATAGCTTGTGGCGAAAGAGGAGATGCTTCTGCATCTCGCCACGCCTGAGGTCAAGGTATCTGTGCTTTAGTCTTAGTTCTAATGAAACGTCGGTATTACTTGTTATTTCAAATGGTGTAAGTTCTGCCCTGTTTAATATCTCCATCTCGTTGACGAGCAGTTCTATTTCGCCGGTTTGAAGATTAGGATTTGCCGTGCCGGCTGGTCTTTCAGTAACCTTTCCTTTAACGGCAATTACATATTCGGACCTTAACTCACTTGCATGCTTATGAAGTTCGGTACCACCGTAATCGGGATTAAAAACAATCTGTGTAATGCCGTATCTATCCCGCAAATCAATAAATATAAGCCCCCCGTGGTCCCTTCTGCTATCAACCCATCCTGCCAGCACAACTTCAATGCCTGCATCACTCTTACGTAGTTCACCACAAGTATGGGTTCGTTTTAGGTTAGACATTAATCTTTCTCCTCCATCGGATAGGTAATTGGTGATTGGCTATAGGCAATAGGTCATAGGTAAACACATAGCCCGTAGTCTATTGCGCATCACCTCACCGCTTTACTTCTTCCTCTACCCTTTCTACTAAGAATGTCTTCAATAGGGACTGATAAGGAATGTCCCTTTTGTTGGCTAAGACCTTTAGATGCTCAATAAGGGATTCCGGAAGCCTGAGGGAGATGGTTCTGGTGGAGGGTTTCAAGTTTGGGAATAATACACTTTTTGCCCTTGAGTAATCTACATATTCCGTTGAATCATGAGCTGACCAGAACTCAAACTCTTCCTTCTCACTTTTAAATTTAGGCACCTTTTTCAATCTGCTCATAGTATAGTCTCCTCTCTTTCCTGTTCGTATCCCTTGCGGAGATGACCCTTATTTTATTTCCTCTTATTGTAAAAACCACAAAGAGCAGTCGCCCTTCATCGGTCTTACCCAACACATAATAACGAGCCTCTGCTTTAGAATGAGGCTCATCTTCCTTGACAACAATGGGTTTATTAAAAAAGACTTCTTCACATTCAATAAAACTAACCTTGTGTTTTCCCCAATTTTTCTCAATGTTTCCTTTATTCCACTCAAACCCTTCGACACGTGATAATATATCCATTTGTTAATACTTATTTTGTATATATTCATTATATACAAATGAATTTGGAGCTTCAAGTCTTTAATGCATCCATTATATCTGCCTGTTCAACAAGCCTTTCCTCACCTGTCTGCATGTCCTTTATCTTTACTATGCCTTTTGATAGCTCATCTGGTCCTATGACGAGGACGTATTTCGTGTTAAGCTTGTTGGCAGTTCTCATCTGCGCCTTTGGGCTGCGCCCTTCGTAGTCTAAGTCGGCAGAAATACCTGAAGCCCTTAATTTATTCAAAAGCGAGAAGCACCTCGTCTTTGTTTCATCGCCAATGGATACAATGTAGACCATAGGCGCAGGTAGAGACGCAACGCATTGCATCTCTACATTGGTTGTGTTTTGTATGGCAAGCATTGTTGCCTCCATGCCGGCAGCAAAGCCGACCGCACCCGTAGGTGGTCCACCAATATCAGAGATAAGATTATCATAGCGACCGCCAGCGCAGATTGTGTCCCTTGCGCCAAGTGAAGGGTGCGTTATCTCATAAACGGTCTTTGTGTAATAATCAAGACCCCTGACAAGATGTGGGTCAACAACGAACGGGATATCAATATCTGTAAGGGCATTTTTGACAATGCCAAAATGGGATTTGCATTCCGCACATAGATATTCATCAATGGGCGGCATCTTGTAGCAAATCTCCTTGCAACTTTCTTGCTTGCAGTCAAGCACCCTGAAGACGTTTCTATCAAGGCGCACCTGACAGTTTTCACAGAGACCACTTTTGTAACCATTAAGGTTTTCCCTGAGCACCTTGCGATAGCCTGGCCTGCAGTTCTCACAACCGATAGAGTTCAGTTTTACCTTGTAGCCTTTAAGTCCAAGCCTATTATAGAGGCGGACGGCTACATCTATTGTTTCAGCATCAAGTAATGGGTCATAAGCCCCGACCGCCTCGATACCCATCTGGTGGAACTGTCTGAGGCGCCCTGCCTGTGGGCGCTCCTTGCGAAACAGGGGACCTATATAGTAAAATTTTTGAAACTTCTTTGTCTTATACAGCTCGTACTCGATATAGGCGCGCATTACTGGCGCTGTATATTCAGGTCGAAGGGTTATACTTGAGTCCTCGCTATCCATGAAGGTGTACATCTCCTTCTCTACGATGTCGGTTGTCTCACCGATACTGCGCACAAAGAGTCGTGTATCCTCGAAGATGGGTGTGCGAATCTCATAATATCCGCTCAGCTCGAATTCCTCTCTTGCGGCTGCCTCCATCTTCCGCCAGAGATGCCAGTTTTCAGGAAGCACATCCTCCACGCCTCTTGGCGCTCTCAATATCTGTTCTTTGTTCTTTTCCATCGGGTATATTTTAACCTTATAGGTGGGGTAAATCAATAATAATATAAAAGGCGAAGTAATGGGTAATAGGTGATAGGTTATGGGTTAATCACTTAATACCCATTACCTTACTACTTTTTGCCGTTGGCAAGGTAACGCATAAATAGGAGAGAAAAATCCCTTAGCAACCACAAAGGGCTTATGCTATAATTTGACCATTCGAGATGCCTCAAATAGAACTATGGGTATGAAAAAAGCGATTGTTATTGGAGCCTCTTCAGGAATTGGAAGAGAATTGGCAAAGGTATTATCCCAGAACAATTATATTGTAGGATTGGTTGGGAGAAGAACTGAGTTACTATCTGAACTTCAAAGAGAGATTCCTACCAAAACGTATACTAAACGTATTGATGTTGCCAGGACAACAGAAGCTATAAATCTTTTAGAAGAGCTTATTCAAGAAATGGGGGGTATGGATGTAATTATTCTTAGTTCGGGGGTCGGATTTATAAATCCTGATTTGATTTGGGAACAGGAGAAAGAGACAATCGATATTAATGTCTCAGGTTTTGTAGCCGTGGCGAATGTCGTGTTTAAACATTTTTGTAAACAAGGCTCAGGGCAGATTGTGGGCATGTCATCTATTGCTGCTATTAGAGGTAATTGCGATTCCCCGGCGTACAATGCATCAAAAGCTTTTGTATCTAATTATCTGGAAGGATTAAGACAAAAGGTAAGTAAGTTGAGGCTTTCAATCGCAGTTACAGACATACAACCTGGTTTTGTTGATACTGCAATGGCAAAAGGAAATGGGCTATTCTGGGTTGCACCCAAAGAGAAGGCAGCCTGGCAAATATTTAGAGCCATTAAGAGTAAAAAGAAACATGCCTACATTACAAAGCGATGGCGAATAATAGCATGGTTGCTTAAGATTATGCCTGACTGGGTGTATAACAGATTGTAAAATTACTCCGCGCAAGGAAACTGTAGTAAAAGCACTTAAAAGGAGCTTTTATTAAAATTATGATTTTATGACGTATTGATATGAGTATAGTCAGAGATTTGGGCCGTCTGAGGCGGAAGTGATAAGTGTGTAGAAACTTTGTTTTCCTTTGCGTACTTTGCGTGAAATTTTGTTCCTTGCAAAGGCGCAGCGTACGCAAAGTAGAAAGGGGGTTAGAAGTTGAACGGACGCGCTTCTCTTTTGATGGGCAATCTTTTGGGGGGAAAGGTAAATAGATATGAATGATACAAGCCCTTTAATTGAATCAATTTTTCTTGAAATGATGATGAGAAAAAGCGGGCAGGAGTTTTCCCCTGAAGAACGGCAGAAAATACTGCGTAAATTAGACTACCGTCAAAACGTTAAATAAAGGCTTGTCCTCGTGAAAACGGGGGTTGGAACCCATAAGCGTATGATTCAAGGATTCCTTAAAATATCATGCGTGCCCACCCTTCTAAGAATACAAATATCCTTTTCGATTTGGAAGGTAAAACGGTAAGATTCAGTCACTCTTGCCTCCCAAATCTCTCGCGGGTCATTCATCTTTTTTGTATTTAATGAAGGGTGTTGAAAGTTGGACAACAAAAGACCTATCTGTTTATCTACAGCCTTCTGGATTTGTCTTGGTAGCTTTTTGTACTGTCTGGCAAAAGGTTTCGTGATTAGATATTTCATGCCTTAAATTTCTTAAGAGCCATTATAGCGTCCTTGGCATTATCAAAGGGTCCCAAGACCTCACCTTTGGCAATAGCCTCATCTGCCTCCGCCTCTCCTTCTTGCCATTCCGGGGTATAGAAATAAGCCTGCGCCGGGTGAATAATCTTCACTGGTTTTAAAACCAGACTGTCCTTTTTTTGCTCTATTTCTACATAATCCCCAACAGCTAACCTGAACTTCTTACGAAGTGTTTGTGGGATTGTGAGCTGAAAGTTTTTTTTGATTTTAGCTATAGGCATTATAACCACTCCTTCACGGTTCTTTAAAATTTAGAAATTTATAATTTCATAAATATAATATTCTCAAATTAGCTCCTTGTCAAGTAAATAAATTATGTCTTTTTTAGCCCATTCCTGAACCTGTCAGGAACAGGTTCAGACCAAACCCATCAGGGGACATAGAATCATTAAACCACCTACGATAACGAAAAAACCAACGACATCAAAGATTATCCCTGCCCTGAGCATTGAGAGGATTGGCACAAGACCTGAACCATAGACAATGGCATTTGGTGGCGTAGAAACGGGTAACATAAAACCAAAGCTTGCACCGAGGCATGCACCCAGGGCAGGAGGGATTGGTGATATACCTGCCTCTTTCGCAACAGCTATCATAAGAGGAATTACCATATTTGCAGATGCGGTATTTGACGTTGTCTCGCTTATTATAATTGCCAGCATTGTACCAACGGCTGTTATGCCCCACAGGCTTGATACCCCTGTTATGTCTATTAAAGCCTTCCCCATCGCATCTGCAAGACCTGTGGAAAACATTAGCTTGCCGAGGCTTAAGCCTCCGCCAAACAAGAGTATCGTGCCCCAGTTTATTTTTACTGCCCTTTCCCAGTGTATTGTAAACCTCTTTTCCTTCCAGTTAACAGGTAGGACAAAAAGCAGCGACGCCCCCAGCACAGCCACAATACCTTCATCAAGTCTGTTGCTTAAGTATATTGAAAAACATGCATCCTTTCCAAGAACCATGGAAACAAGGCTCGGAAGTATCCACAAAAAGACCGTTACTGAAAATGCTATAGCAGTATTTATCTCACCCCTGCTCCATCTGCCGAGCCTTTCCCTTACCTTTTTTACATAACCTTTAACCCCCTCAAGGCTGACCGTATCGGGTGGGTAAAGAAATCTAATCAAGAGATATAGAAAGGCAAACATTACAATTGTAAGTGGCAGGGCAAACCTCATCCATTCAAAAAACGTTATCTTTACACCTGCAAGATTTTGTATAAAGCCTATGCCTATCAGGTTTGGCGGCGTTCCTATTGGCGTTGCTATTCCACCAACAGAGGCGCCGTATGCAACAATCAGCATCATACCCGTTGCATATCTGCTGCTTGCTATATTTGTATCCTTACCTGCCTCTTTGTGAATTCCGTCCATTGCCTTAAGCACACCAATGGTTATAGGGAGCATTGTTGCGGCTGTAGCAGTATTGCTAATCCACATCGAGAGAACTGCTGATATACCACCGCAGGCAAGAAGAACCCTGTAAGGGTTTTCACCTATAAATCTTATTGAAAATACTCCAAATGCCACCCGTTTATGAAGGTTATGATGGGTAATTGCCTCCGCAAGGATAAAACTGCCAATAAATAGAAAAATAATTGGGTCTGCAAATGGGGCAAAAACCTCTTTTGTAGGTGCAACGCCAAGTACAGCATTTAATATAGCCCCGAGAATGGCTGTTACAGGTATTGGAATTGCCTCAGAAACCCATAGGATGAGCACAAGACCCAGGATTGCTGTGAGCTTGTGGGCTTGTGGGGAAAGGAATTGGATTGGCACGAAGTAAAGAACGAGGAAGACTATAGGACCAAGAAAGAAGCCAACGCTTCTCCTCCATCTCTCAAACTTTTGCTCTGCTGGTGATAGGACCTCTCTTGCCATAGTGATTACCAGTTAAAATTCAAAACCCTAATAGCTAAATCCTAAACAATATCAAAATCCTAATTTTCTAAATTCCAAATCCGCCCGAAGCTGAGGGTGGCATGGACAAACTTGTTTGTCCGTGCCCACTCACGGACAAGCCTTGCTTGTCCATGCCACCCTGTCTTGAGGCTGAATTTGGGACATTGGGATTTATTTAGGGTTTCGGATTTTGAATTTCGGATTTATGTTAAAAACCTGCCCCTGCTATTGTAAGCACATAGACCTTCTCGCCTCCTGCAGCCTTTATAACCCTTGCACATTCTGAGGCGGTTACGCCGGTGGTCAGGACATCATCAATTAGAAGCACCCTTCTTTTTTTGAACTCCTCTGTCCTTTTTAAGGCGAAGGCGCCGCGCATGTTTTGCTGCCGCTCAGTGCGGGAAAGTTTTATCTGAGGAATGGTGTTCCTTATGCGGTACAGGTTGTTAGTAGAAACTGGCAGAAGGAGATGCTTACTAATCTTTTTCGCTAATAATTCTGATTGGTTGAATCCACGCTTAAACCTCCTCCACCAGAATAATGGGACGGGGACAACCACATCAACTTCTTTCTTGAGATTATTTAGATTCAAACCTGTCTGTGTGTTGCACGCAGAGAGATGATTAATTAATATTTCTACCAGTGGCTCAGCAAGAAAATCAACGTAATTATATTTGAACCTGTGGATGAGTTCCCTGATTACGCCTTCAAACTTGGCGGCGTAAGAAGTCCCGTCAAACATAACCTTAAAGCCTCGACATCTCGTACAGCCCCCGTCTGAGGCACTGACAAATGGTCCCAACTCGTAGCCGCATATTAAACATCTATTCTCCCCCACGTAGCGTATATTTTTAAGACAATCTTCGCAAATGTAGGATTTCTTTTCTGTGAAAATATCCCTATCACAGCTAAAGCATCGGGGAGGGAAGACTATGTCTAACAAGGCTCTAAAATAGGTCTTGATGGTCATGCTTTCTTCAAAAACACTGGTAGACAACGATGTTTACCATCGTTGAATCAACGAACATAAAGTTCCACGTCATGCCGACATGGCATGGCGTTTTCTACCAATTTTCAAAAAGGTGAATTTGAAATAAGAATCAAATGTTCGTCTTTATAAAACACCTCTTTTTCAAACTTCACCATTGCCTTCAAGTTTTCATCCAGCGATTGATAGTCGCTTATTTGCATAATCAAGTATATTGGCTTACTCGATGTTAATGCCCTGTGGATATCTTCTTTTTTCTTCAGCGTTGGCAGTACACGATTCATATAGAAATTAAGAGGCTCAGTATATTTGACTGGAAGGTTGTATGCCTGAAGTTCATCCTCCTTTACATATGTTGATACATTTCTCGCTAATTCCCTGCCGGGCGAGTGGTGAACGTCCTCAACGGATAGCGCATGGACGTGAATAAGCTGCGCAATAATATAAAAAGCAGTAATCACTGCAAACGACCATCGGTGGAGCTTCGCTCTTTTATAATAGTACAATAATAGGATTGCGCATAGGAAAATAATGCTTATACACACAGTTATTGGAAACAGATATTGATATTTGAACAAAAAGAATACCGGGGCTGCAACCAGGACAATGAGCAAGATTATGAGAGAGGCAATACTGGAAATGTTCATCCATAACCCTAAGGCTGAAGGCTTAAGGCTGAGGGCGGAAGAACCCTTCCCCTTCAGCCTATCCCCTTCAGCCTTCAGCCTAAGAACGTAATCCCACATGCCTCCTACCATCAAAGCGAGCGCAGGATAGGCGGGCAGCATATAACGGGCATTCTTGGTTTTTGGAATAGATAATATGACAAGCATAATTCCAAACCATATCAGCGGAAAGTAGCTATCTTTATTTGAGTGCCACGGACAAACTCGTTTGTCCGTGCCACCCTCCCTCCGTGATTTTGAGAAAAGATAAAAGAAGGCGGCGGGAAGAAAAACGCTCCATGGGAAAAAACGTTTAGGCACTTCAATGAGATAAAAATAGAGGGGTTCTCTGCGGGTGAAAATATCCGCTTCTTGCAGTTCTGACAGGGTGATAGCGAAGCCGCCGAGCTTCTTGCACAGCAGTATGGGCCAGGGTAAGACAATAGAGGCAAAAACAATGATTCCAAAAAGGTACGGCAGCTTACAAAAGGCTTTTAAATCCTTTTTATATACAAGAAAGGCAATAGCTATAGATACAGGAATAATAAAACCAGTGGGCCCTTTTACCATTACCGCCAAACCCGCCGAAGCGCAAAACAAGAGGAAATACAAGAGTCGTTTCCGTTCATTTTGCGTATTGTAACTTGTATAAAACAAAAAAAGAGATAGTACGATGAAGAAGCACAAAAGCATATCTGTTTGAGCAGCCCGTGCATGCCAGGAAAATTCATAGCATGAAAGTAAGATTAAGCTTGAAAGGAAGCCTGCTCCAGTGCTCCTGTATATTTGCTTGCCGAAAAAGAATATAACCACTATTCCCAGCAGTGCGCTTACGGCGGAAGGGAGCCTTGCAATAAACGGCGTTACCGCTCCGTAGATATGGGCAGGTATGGCAACAAACCAGAAAAATAAAGGAGGTTTATGGAGGTAAATTTCCCCATTATGGCGCATCACTATCCAATCGCCTGATTGAGCCATTTCCCTGGCAACCTCGGCATAGAGGATGCGGTCCCTGTTCTCAAGGCTTCTACCACCCAATTTAAAAAACAAGGAGATAAAACTAATCAGGATTAGGAATAATAGCAGTACCCTTTCTTGCTTCATGTTTCCTGTTTCCCCGCCGAAAGATTTATTGTAAATTGAAAAGTGCAAATTTAAAATTTTAAATTTACAATTTGCATTTTACAATTCGTTTCTCCTGTGTACTGTCTACTACCTACTGTCTGCTTTTTTATTGGACACAAGAAGGATTTTTCTGTGTCCTACGCCGTCCTTTTCCAGGATATGTACTGGAGAGGTTATCTCATTCACAACCTTCTTAAAGTCCTTTTCTTGAATCACAAGTAGAACCCTATTAGTTGAGGCTAAAAGGCTATTGAGGGCGCTAACGTCTTGAATAACCTCGATGCGATTCCTGTCGGTATAATACAGATACGTGGGCTTAAAGAATCCGTAAATTGCCCAAACATCGTTAGTGCGCATTATATTGCTTGCCTTCTGGCATAGGGATTTTGAGGATTTCTCATCATTGATTACAGGGATAACCAATTCTTTGGCAAGGGAAAATGTGAGAAGTGTAAATAGAAACGTTGTCATGAGCGCATGGAGAGGCTTCTTAAGATAAAGCAATACAATTGCAAGGATTGCCCCACCAGCCGCTGACACACATGTAAGGGCGTATTGTCCGCCAAAAAAATTGGCGGACTCGCCAATCCTTTGGGCGAGCAATACGCCCCTACCATGGAAATACCTCGGTGCATACAAGGGTAATGCGATGCTAAGTATCAAAAGAATGCCGTAAAGGATATATCCCGGCAGATAACCAATCCACCTAAATACCCTGCCTGTAGGGGCAGGTTTCAAACCTGCCCCTACAAAGCTATCGAGAAACCATGCTACCATTATGGACGCTGCTGGATAAAGAGGAAGGATGTATATATTTCTCTTTCCAGAGGAAATCGTAAAGAATCCAAAAAAAGCGGCAAACCATAGGATAGGAAACAGCATCTCCCGCCTTTTTTCTTTTTCAAAAAGGGCATAAATAAAGGCGCCCGGGATAAAGAACGTCCAGGGCAAAAAACTTAGGGGAAAGTTTATGAAAAAATAATAGAAGGGTTGGCTATGGTCCCATGGCTCAGAAAATCTTCCAATATTCTGTCTGAAAAGGATTTCATTCATATAGCCATGCCCGCCTTTAATAGACGCAGCAATGACCCAACCGAAGACAATCAAGCAGAATATTGCAAACCCTTTACCCAATTCCATTTTACGCAGCAAACGGAGCTTCTTTTGTACGGCAAGGTATAGAAGAATGGTTATAAAGGTCGGTATAAAGCCCGCAGGTCCTTTGGTCAGTACGGCAAGTGCAAGAAATACATAAAAAAGCCAAAAGAAGGCTGAAGGTGGCATGGACAAACTTGTTTGTCCGTGCCCACCACTCACGGACAAGCCTTGCTTGTCCATGCCACCCTGAGGCGTTCCCCCTTCAGCCTTTAGCCTATCCTGACCCTTAAGAAAGTAAATGAGGGACATAATGACAAAGAAGGTAAGCACCACATCAAAGGCAACCCTGTGTGACATCCATAAAAATAGGGCGCTGGTGGGAAGTATCAAGGCGGCGAGATACCCTACCCGATTACTAACAAATCTTCTCCCCATAGAAAAAGTTGCGAGCATGCACCCTATGCCTGCCAACGCAGAAGGCAGGCGTGCCGATAGCTCTGTGACGTCTCCAAAGGGCAGTGAAAAGAGGATTATGAGCCAGAATAATAACGGTGGTTTTTGGGAATAGATTTCTCCGTTCAGATGAGGAAGGATAAAATCCTTGCTTATCCACATCTCCCTTGCCACCTGCGCATACGTGGGTTCATCTGGCGCCCAGAGGTCCCTCTTGCCTAAATCAAAAAAGAATAAAGCCGAAGAAAACAGGATTAGGAGGATAGGTAAAAGGCGGGTCTTTGTCCAGATAGTATTTTCCATGAAATTAATAGGGTTAAGAGTTGAGAATCGTCCAATCTCGTTTAATTGGTTTTATTAGTTGAATTGGTTAAAACCAACAAAACCAATAAAACCAATGGAACGTTTTCTTCACTCATTGACTATCTCATAGTTAAGCCGGCGCTTCTTCATCCATCGAACCACGAGGAGGTCATAAAATGCCCTGAACATCCTGTTTCTAATGCCGTATTTGGACACCCCGTGCTTTCTTGGAAAATGGTTTACCTTGACCTCTGTAACAGTAAAGCCTTCCATCTTAAATAGTGTCGGCAGGAAGCGGTGCAATCCATTATAGAGCTTTATCTTATTAAGGCATTCCCTCTTATAAGCCTTGAGGGAACAGCCAATATCCTTAATGTCTTCATCTGACAACTTATTCCTGATAAAGTTTGCAACTTTAGCCGAGATACGCCTGACCCATGGGTCGTTCCTCTTATGTCTCCATCCACAGACGACATCGTGGGATTTAAGACCCTCCAGCAG
>JACQHT010000239.1 GCA_016198835.1 Planctomycetota bacterium
GGTCGTGAGGCAATTCATGAACAACTCCTGAACGTAAAGACCAAGATTGGTGAAAAAAGTGGAGAACATAAGACCGTTGAAAACCAGTTACAGGAACTAAGACTCAAAGAAAACGAATTGCACGTTAAGACGATAGACCTGGAGGAAAGGATTCGTGACGAGTACCACATAGAGCTTTCAGCTGTAGACCGGCAGGAGACGAGTGAAAGGACAATCGAGTACGGAGAGATAAACTGGGACAATGTTGCGCAGGAGATTGAAGAACTCAGGGGTAAGATTGAAAGGTTGGGCAACGTTAACCTTGAAGCTATACAACAGCAGGATGAACTTCAAATCAGAGAAAAGTTCTTGTTAAACCAGAGGGAAGACCTGCAGAAGGCCCAAAACGCACTGAATGAATTGATAAAAAGGATAAATACGGCAAGCCGAGAGCTTTTTGAGAATACGTTTAATCAGGTCAGGGAAAACTTCAGGGCGTTGTTCCGCAAACTGTTTGGCGGAGGCAAGGCTGATATAATCTTAGAGGAAGGCGTTGATATGCTTGAGGCGGGCATAGAAATAATTGCTCAGCCTCCGGAAAAGGAACTACGCTCGGTAAACCTGCTTTCTGGTGGTGAAAAGGTTATGACGACTGTTGCATTACTTTTCGCCATCTTCCAATCAAAGCCAAGCCCATTCTGCATCTTAGACGAGGTTGATGCAGCGCTTGATGAAAGTAACATCGGCCGCTTTGTTGCCGTGCTTAAGGAGTTTACGCAGCACTCTCAATTCCTTATTATTACACATAACAAGCAGACAATGAGCATCGCTGACGTACTTTATGGGGTTACTATGCAGGAACCCGGTGTCTCCAAGAGGATTACTGTTAAGTTTGAGGAAATAGAAAAAAGAGAGTCAGGAGACATAGGTCTGGAGTCAAAAGATCCCCCTTTGGGGACACTTGACTCAAAACTCTTAGCTCAAAACTCTTAACTTTTTTGTTACGAATACTTTACCTTGATTTTCTTTAGGGTGTTGTTTTCCCATAATCTCTTAAATGCGTCAACGAGCAGTGGGTCAATCTGTTTTCCCTTCATGGATAAAATCATTTCATATGCCTCCTGTTCAGACCATGCGTCCTTGTAAGGCCTTTTTGAGTTGAGGGCATCGTACACATCAGCCAGTTTCGAGATACGTGCGGCAAGTGGAATATCTTCACCCTTTAACGCATCGGGGTAACCTGTTCCATCATAATTTTCATGATGACCTCTGGCAATCTGCCTGGCTAATTGATAATACGGTTTTTCAAGGAGTATCCTTTCGCCAAAAACGGTATGCATCTTCATAATCTCAAATTCACTCGTTGTTAATCTTCCAGGTTTTCTTAAGATATAATCTGGTATATGAATCTTCCCCACGTCGTGCAACATGCTTGAATAGGCAATTTGTTCAGTAACCTTAGCAGGCAGCCCAATTTCATTTGCTAACGCCCTTGTGTAATGCTGGATACGCTGGACATGGTCCCCCGTATCCTCATCCTTGGCTTCGCATGCCACAGAAAGCATTAATATTGCATCATTCTGTGCCTCTTTAAGTTCCCGGTTAGCCTTCTCAAGTTCTATGTTTACGGTGCTTATCCTTGCTTCTAAAGCCTTCTTTTCGGTTACATCCCGCGATATTCTGACGTATGCAATGGGATTATCTTTTTCATCCTTAACTAATGAAATCGTAAGAAAGGATGTCCATTGCTCATCGTTTTTGCGCTTGCATGTGACCTCACCTGTCCAATATCCATTTTTAGAGAGCGAATCCCGCATTTCTTCATGTACCTGTGCGCAATCACACTCGCAAAAGATGGAAATGTCTTTCCTGAATACCTCTCCTATGGAATAGCCCGTTATCCGTTCAAAACCGGGGTTAACGTACATAATCTTTGAATTCAGGTCTGTGACGACGATAGAATCAACTGTGCTATTAATTATATATTGAAACAACCTTGTTTCGTCTGTAGTAGACTTTAGATTGTTAATGTAAGTGTGGATATACATATCCATTGCAAGCTGAATATCAAGGTTTGTCAATTTATCAACAGCTAACACACGTTTGAGCAGTCCTTCTATATCCGATTTATATTCCTTAAAGATTAAAGGATATATAAGCCTGTGGTAAAGGCTGTATGCGCCTATATACCATCTTGGAAGCAGTCGTATGTCATTATGGACTTTACCAATCTTCAACCTGCGATTAAAGTACACATCATCGTATTGCCCTCCAAACAAACCTGATAGGTATCCCCTCTGCACCATCTTGAGTCTTTTCACAGTATTTTTATCTTTCAACAACATTTTAGTTTCTTTGTGTTGGGTGAGATGTTTGTAGAATTTCTCTACAATAGTATCGGCATGCTCGCCAATGAGAGATTTCAAGTCCTTTAATAAATTTACGTCCTCCTCAGTGAACTCAAGATAATCTTTTCTGGTCTGGATTTCCTTTTTATCTATCCCTAAGCAATTGCAAAGGTCTGCTTTCTTTGCCATGATTTCCTCCTTGAAATCCGCCCAGAGCATTCTATAGATTCTCTTTAAAACTGTTAGCAAATATAATGCCTATGTGGAAAAAGTTGGTAGAGACGCAAGATTTTGCATCTCTATTTACAGTGTAGTGCTAAGAGGTATGATGGATGAAATAGTTTCTATGGTCTTTCTAAAGGAGGTATTCCTAACGTGCTGAAAATCTGCTTCATTAGTTCCCTGTTCTGGTGTAGTGAGGTTATGGATAAGCGGCAATCCTTTGATACCCTTGTCAAGTTTGAATGCATAAACCCTTCCCCTGCCCTCTCCACCCGGCAAAATGTCTGTAAAGAAATTGAGCGCCACCTGTATATTATCGAAGACCTTCGTAGTTACGCCCTCACCAGTCTTCGTATTACCAACAGTGGCATCGGGTATGGTTTCTGCAAGATTTAAGCAAACCAAAGCAGCATCTTTGACAATTTGAACCGCGCCTCTTGGAATTCCCACC
>JACQHT010000235.1 GCA_016198835.1 Planctomycetota bacterium
CTATAAATGCCTTGATTGTCGCCTCTAATTCGCCTTTTAATTTTAGCTCCTTGAATCCTATCCTTATCCCCTTCATCTCCTTATCAAAAACCTCTTCAAATATTTCAAGAATATCTATTTCTTCACTTCGTTCAAGTTTGCTCTTTAAATATCTTTCTA
The DNA here is from genome assembly GCA_016198835.1 of Planctomycetota bacterium. GTDB lineage: Bacteria > Planctomycetota > Brocadiia > Brocadiales > Subterrananammoxibiaceae > Subterrananammoxibius > Subterrananammoxibius californiae. The sequence goes on from JACQHT010000235.1 coordinate 160, forward strand.
AGGTTTTATGGATTATAACACCCTGTCTGATACTGTCCAATCCATCTTCCACCAGGGAAGGCGGTTTCTCTATCTTAAGGATGTGCTTGTAAAAATGCAGAAATGGGCACTGGGCATAATCTTTAAGCTGGGTGGCGCTGTAACAGGTATTTGCCTCTTTCAGTTTGTCTATAATGGTGTTGCTGTCTATAAAGGCTTTACAACGGTCTTCCAGGGCAATCCTTATTTCTTCGATGAATTGCCTGTCTGTACGGAGTTGATTGTAAAACCAAATGGTGAGACCATGCATACGTTCTTCTTGACTGCCCTTTCGATAGGGAGCGTTTAACTGGTAAAAGACGTAATCTTTTAAATCTTTGGGCGTCAAAATATCGTATACATTATGAACAGCCTGAGATAGGCGCCTGTGATTCACGATATCCTTTGTGAATAGTTTTTTTACCTCTGACAAAAAGAATGATGGAAGGTTCTTATTTCCGGTATCGTTAGTATTCGGATAGGTAAGAAAAAGCTTCTCCCTTGCCCTTGTAACGGCTATATAAAAGAGATACCGCTCTTCTTCTCCTCCTCTTAATTCCTCCTTAAGGCGGATGCCATTTTGTGCATTCAACTCCCTGCGAACCCTGTCTTTTAAGAATAGATTTTCACGAACCTGCTTCGGAAATTCTCTTTCGAGGAGTCCGCTAACAAAAACAATGGGTAATTCCCACTGTCGGGCTTCCATGGCGTCAATCACATTAACAACGTCGCCCCGCTTGTCTTTAATACTGTACGTGGCTACGTCAAGCAAAGGCAAAAGCATTTCAATAAATTCATGGAGGTAAAGCTCCTTAATGCCTTCTATTTCACAAACACGTACAACGTCATCAAGGAGGCTGGCGCATGTTTTTATGGCGGCGATGTCACCTTTAACCGTATTTTCGCTGAGTGTTCCAGGGATAAGCGGCTTTCTCACAATAAGAAGGTTGGCAATGACATTAAGAAGCCATTCCCTGAAGAAGGAAGGGGTTTGGTTAGCCTGAATACCGTTTTCAAGTTCGGCCAGCGTATCAAAGAATTGTTGAATTTGCTTACCCTGAACTTGTTTCATGGGTGTTGATGCCGCTAATGCTAACCAACCTTTCCTGGAATTAATAACCCCTTTTTTAAGGGCGCTGTGTTCAAACCTGTCTACCAAATCCTTTTCTAAACCAAAATAGTCGGACTTTAAGACCTTAATAACCCATTTATCCTTCCAGTTTTCTCTAAAAACTTTTATCAGGTTAAGTAATGCCTTAATAGCGTAGTTTTCCCTCAAAGCCCTATAAGCATAAATCCTGACTGGAATCCCATACCTGAAAAATATATTCTCTATGAGGTCACAGTACTTATCAACGTCTCTAAAGATTACCCCAATGTCTTTATACCTGACAGTGCGCCCGCTCTGCGGGCACCCGTTCACCAGTGCATAAATGCTGCGTGCTATCTGGTCCACCTCGTCCCGGATATTGGTTGCTTCTATAATGTTTATGGAGTCATCTGCAACAATTGCCTCGGTGTGCTTACGGAACAGATTTTTTTCGATATGTCTAAGCGTTGGCTCATTTGTCCTGAAAGAATCGTGCAAGACTATCTCTTTGAGGTTCAAATAAGACAGTTCGGCGTACGTGCGAGAGGCGGCATGAAAAATCCCCCCTCCTCCCCCCTTTTCCAATGGGGGGAATGGGGGATTCCTGTCCAATGCAAGGGTTATATAAACATTGGGTATCCGTTGTACAAGAAGGGTTAGTATTTTAAACTCTATAGGAGTAAAATCATGAAACCCATCCACCAGCAGAATTTCTTTGTGGATAAGGAGCGAACTTTCATCTTTTAGCTCGTTAAATAAAACATTTAATAAATCCTCTGTGTCTAATAATTTGTTATTTTCGAGTCCGCCTAAGGCGGATTGAAACCTTGCATAAGTGCTTACAAGCCCTGCATACTTTTCTGTTGAGGGGGTGGCATGGCGGGGCACCCGTCCAGTGGACGGGTCGTTGTTTGTCCGTGTTTCCGCTGAAGCAAGATTATTGAGTATGCCTTCAAACTTTTGTGGAGATAACGAATTTTCTTTTAACTCTTTAATAAACTTTAATATAGCTTGACGGAATCCAGGGGAGTCATAAACCTCGTCAAAGTACTTCACACGATGCTTATGTAATATGTTTTTTAATAGCAGGTCTTTTGCACCTTCGGACATAACTCCTGACTTACGACTCCCGACTCCTGACTCCCATATCCATCTTGCCAGCCCGCTGAAGGTGAAGAAGCTAACGTCTAAAAAGCCCTTTACAACCCCCTTTTTTAAGATAACGTCCTTTAAATGTTCCACCTGGCTATGCGTTGGCAAAAGGAACAAGACATGTTTTTCCTTATGTTCCTTAACGAAATCCATGAACTTATTCAGGACGAAATGGGTCTTCCCGCTTCCAGCCCTGCCGAGTATAAGATATTTATTAGCCATAGCTTCATTATTTGCTGGAAAACGCACTATGTCAAGCATATTCCACCACAAAGGGCACCCTGAGCCGAAGGCGAAGGGTCTATGTAGACGAGATTCCTCGTCCGCTTCAGGCGGACTTCAGAATGACACTCGGTGATGTTACTTGACAGTGGTTATTACAATGCTATAATGAGTTAACGAGTTGAGAGTTACGAGTTGCGAGTCAAACTAACTCTTAACGCCAAACTCTCGATTCTTAACTCGATAGAGGAGCATTTATGCCAGTAGATACAATTATGTGGGAGGGGGGAATTGACGGCAAGATAA
>JACQHT010000237.1 GCA_016198835.1 Planctomycetota bacterium
AAGTCACAGCTAAAAGAAGAACATCTTTCCATACTGGATAAAATAGTTGAACTGTTAAAGTTGTTTCCTAACAATTTATCAATCGAAGGACATATTGGTAAGACTTTTACCTCTACAGATGCGTTTCCATCGAGTATGGACTTGTCCATAGCCAGAGCCGTAAGCACAGGCCAGTATTTTTTAGATAAAGGTATAGCCCCTGAGAGGCTTGGGGTTGCTGGTTACGGCAGTTATCGTCCTTTGCCTTCGGATGTGCAAGGACCAAGTAGTGTTCGTGATGACAGAATTGAGATAACGATTCTCAATGTAGAGAAAAATAATTAACTTTTTGTGCAGATGAGGAAAAAGAGGAAAATATTTGTTTCAGAAAAATGTCCAACGATGGATATGCTCTCCTTCTGTGGCATTATGACGATACTGCTGGCATTTTTTATAGTGTTAAGCTCCATGGCGCAAGAGAAAAAGACAGAACTCCTGAAGGCTGCTCAGCGTTCTTTCATTGACCGCCTGGATTCGCACGGTTTGAGTCGTATACTGCCATGGAAGAAAGGGGTTGTAAGTATTGAAAGGATAGGGATAGAAAATGAGTTCCCCACGGTTAGGGAAGAACCAAGAGACGACGGCGCATTGTGCACCATGATTGAAAAGGAATTAAAGATAGATTATCTCCGTTCGGGTTCAAAAGTGGTTATTCCAACGCCGATTGTCTTCGAACCAAACAAAGCCGAGCTTTCTCTAACAAATGAGGATTTTCTGAATAAGCTTATAAAACTGGTGAGGAACAGGTCATGCAAGATTATCATTGAAGGTTATGTAGATAGCTCATTCGTCCCGTCAGCAAGGTATCCTTCGAGCTGGGAGCTTTCGGCAGCCTATGCCGCATCTGTGGCGCGGTATTTACATGAAAATGGCAAAATATCCTTTAACAGGATGTCAGTAGTTGGGTATGGAAGTTTTCGTCCCATCGGTGAGATTGATACGCCAGAACGGAGAGGGGGGAATAACAGGGTCAATATTGTCGTTTCCAATGATACGTAAGTCCTGGCAGAAGGGAGATGCATTTGCCATCTGCAAGGGGTAGAAAAAGGAGTAGTTGATATGGCTAAGGAAAAAGAGATTGAACAAAGGGTAAATGAACCCTTAGAAGAAGAAAAGGAAAAGGTACAGCCATCACCATGTATTGGTAATAGTATTGACCTCAAAAGGCTCATAATGTTTGCAATCATTGCCTGGCTTGCGGTAGGGGGGGCTTTTATTGTTGTATTTCGTGGTAATCGTAGTCCAGAAGATCAGCTCGAGGCGGCGGAACAGTCAACCACACAACCACCTGATATATCAAAACAGTCTGAAACAGATGAAAATGCAAAAACCCAGCCATCAAAAAATGATACCACAGACACTGGCTCACAACCTGATGCTGGGGCTACAGTGGCAAGTAGCGAGCCTTTAATAGTATCATTTGAAAGCATTATTACGAACATCAGTGGTACAAATGGAAGAAGGTTTCTTAAGACAAGAATAAATCTTGAGGTGACAAGTGCTGAGGCAGATGGAAAAGTAAGGGCAAGGATGATTCAACTTCGAGACCACCTCATATCCCTCCTTTCTTCAAAAACCATTGATGAATTGGATGGCTGGGAGAATCAGAATGTAATCAGACGTGAAATAAGAGACGAATTTAACATTCTCTTGCATTTAGAAGGTTCTGATGGCATAAAACAGATTTACTTTACGGAATTTGTTATACAATAACTGCAATGCAAACAAATAGCAAAGAAGAAATTAATCAGCAAAATCCATCCGCCTCAGGCGGACATCGAAATGTGATGGGTGGCGCAATCCTGACAAATGAAGAGGTGGATGCGCTGCTTCTGGCTATTCATGAAGGGCAGGTGCTTTTAGGGCAGACAAAAGGTCCTAAGCAACATTGGAAGTTACAGCATTACGACTTCAGGCGCCCCGAACGTTTTCCAAAAGAAGAAAGGCGCAAGCTTCAGAAGATACATGAAAATGCCTCCAAGATTATAGGTCATTCACTGTCCAAATACCTTCGTTCATCCATTGACATCCATTTGATTTCGATTGAGGAATTGACTTACGACGTTTTCGTTGATTCCTGTGCAGACATCGGGTACGTTAACGTGTTAAACCTCCAACCAATGACAGGGACGGGATGTCTTATACTGGATTTAAACCTGTGTTTCGCAATTGTTGATAAAGGGCTCGGAGGTCCCGGAGGCATTCTACACAAGGTTAGACCACTAACAAACGTAGAGACTGCCATAATTGACGTAGTTATAACTAACATACTAAACGATATAAAACTGGCATGGAAAGACGTATTTGCAATTGACTGGAAGGTTCAAAGGAAGGAATTTGAGCCTAAGGCTGTACAGATAGTACAACCTTCGGAGATTGTCCTATCAATTAAGTTTGCATCCAGTGGCGACCTTGGCTTTGGGGGCATAACACTTTGTCTTCCTTTTCAAGCTCTGAAACCGCTGGTTATGGGCGTCGAATCTGGAAAGATTTCGAGACAGGAAGAGGTTGCTCTAATTAAAAACACAATAGAGAAAGTGGGACTGGAGATGACTGCTATTTTAGGCAATGCGGAGGTTTCTATACATGACTTATTAGATTTGAAACCAGGAAGTGTGGTGGTACTGGATAACAAGGTTTTCGACGAGATAGAGCTTAAAATTGATGGGAAAACCAAACTTTATGGAAGACCAGGCCTTTTTGGAAAGAAAAAAGCAGTCGGAATTGTTTGCTAATTGGGTGGCATGGACAAACTCGTTTGTCCGTGCGTGCTTCGAAACGGGAATTTTCGCTTAGAATGATAAGAAAGGATTGGAGAATAATGCCATGGACGAAACTAAATCTGTTATTAATCCTCCTCAGGCGGAGCAAGCCATGTCTGATGCTGTGCAAGACGCAGGTGATGAGAATATTGATACGCAAATTAAAGCCGTTCAATTCCCTCAACTGACCCAAAATCCACAGGGTGGCAGGGGGAATCGTAACCTGGATTTGATACTTGACGTCTCGGTGCCGGTCTCTGTTGAGTTGGGACGCGCCAGTATGTTCGTTAAGGATATACTTAGCCTGGCGTATGGTTCCGTTGTTGAATTAGACAGATTAGCCGGAAGCCCTGTAGACCTCCTCGTTCGGGGTAAACTACTTGCCCAGGGAGAGGTTGTCGTTGTTGAAGAAAATTTTGGGATAAAAATCACCAACATCTGCGGTTCAGAAGAAAGGGTAAAGAATCTGGCATAAAAGGGTAGAATGGGTCAAATCTTTTGATTTGACAAAATCAGTTAAGGCAACAATGAGAGACAAAGTCATGCGACCACATGGTCCCAAGACCCCCCCAAACTTCTAGTTGAAATTTCACAATTTTCTGGTATAATTTGTAGTAGCTGGTAACATTTAATCGAACAGTTGCGTATTTCGAATACCGAAAAAAGGAGGCAGGGTAGAATGGAAAAGGAAACGCTTGAGAAGATCATTAAGTTTTATCCAGCTTACGATGTGAGAAATCCAAATGCACACAAAGTTTTTGACATTGATGATTTGCATGTATGTATATGTATGTTATTGAGAGGGGGGAAAGGGGTCGTTAATTTTATTTTTAATACTGGAGTTTATCTGCGTAAAAATATAAAACGAAAACATAATATGTTTCGTGATGGCGAGGTTGATATCGGTTACCATAGTTACAAGCCCCTTTTAAAATGGCAAACTCCTTGCAAGAATTGTGATTTCTTAAATGGGGAAGCTTGTTATCATGACTGTTCAGATAATGATACACATAAATATTTAGATGTTTTACTCCATAAGCAAGATAACGTTATTTGGAAATTACTGGAAGAGTATTATAATAAAATATTCTACGAACCAGAAACCGAGGCAATCACGGCAATCGGTAGTATTGAACACAGCGTATACAGCGACCATGCAAAACTTCCAAAATTCTGGGGACACCATACTTAATTAGAAACTCCAAATCCTAATTCCCAACGAACCCTATGCTCCTAACTCGTAGCTTCGTGAAGAGACTGTAAAGAAGAAAGCCGCATCTTTCGCTTGTGAGCTGCGATATTGCATTGTTTCCTTGTCATGCCATATTAAGTTGTTGGGTTTTACTTCGCTTAACCCAATCTGCAATACTATCTTCTGAAGCACCTTGTCAGGCTTCATCTTTAATCATCCTTTCATATTCATCATGGGTTCCAATCCAAACCCATACAAAATCTTCTCCATCTTTAATTGCAAGTGCCCTATGGTTAAATCCAATCCTTACTGATCAGAATTTTCCAACCTTCTTGAAATGCAAAGAGGGATGCAGGGGGTCATTCTTTAAAATGTCAAATTTTTCTTTTACTTTTCTTTGGATAATACCAGGAAGTTTGTCGAAGCACTTACGAAAACGTTTGCTCGTTCGGTACATTTAGAATTTTTCCAGCTTACCGCTCTTTTTTTCTTTCAACGCTTCCTGTATCAAAAAGTCGATCTTTCCAGAATTAGAGTCCTCTTGAATTGCTCGCTCCCATTTTTCCCAATCCTTCTCACAAAACCACCGTCTCAGGCGGACATATTCTTCTTCTGAAAGTGATTCGATTGCAGACTTGATCTCTTCTACTTTTGACATATTTAACACCCTTCTATATAATTCTTTAATTATAAAAACAGGATAAGTTCTATATATCACAATATTTCTTGACTTTTTCTGAGATTGTAACTACCTTAATTACTTTAAATCAATGGAAATAATTTGCCATAATCTGGGGACACCATACTTAATTGATGGCCGACCGTTGATAGTAGGGGAGGGTTTGAAACCCGCCCCTACAACTCATC